>NZ_OPYO01000012.1:0-124583 GCF_900275665.1 Pseudomonas sp. JV241A | reverse complement strand
GCCCGAGCACCTGGAACGACCGGCGCCAGGCCCAGGCGCCGGCGTTCCAGGTGCTCGGGCATCAAGTGGCTGAGATGATTGAGCCGCTGCAGCAGTTCGATATCGTCTTCCAGGCTGTCAATGAAGGTGCTGTTGAGCATGTGCCCGCCGATCTGCGCCAGGCTCGGTTGCTGACCGCTGAAGATGCGCTGGCGCATCTCGCCTTCATTGGGCCGCTGCGGGTTGCCGCTGACCCCGACCACCAGCACCCGACTGGCCCCTAGATGCAGCGCCGGGCTGATCGGCGCCGACTGGCGCACCGCACCGTCACCGAAGAACTCCTCACCGAGCTTGACCGGCGCGAACAGCAACGGGATCGCCGAACTTGCCAGCAGGTGCTCGACGCGCAGGCGGGTCGGCAGGCCGATACGCCGGTGGCGCAGCCAGGGGTCGATGGCGCCTCTGCCCTGGTAGAAGGTCACCGCCTGGCCGGATTCGTAACCGAAGGCCGTCACCGCCACGGCACGCAAGTGCTGTTGCTCGATGGCGTGGCCGATGCCGTTCATGTCCAGGTGTTCGCTGAGCAGCTTGCGCAAGGGTGAGCTGTCGAGCAGCGCCACCGGCACCGGTGCGCCGAGGCCGAGCAGGCTATGGCCGACGAAGCGGCTGGCCTGGCGGATTACCCCAGGCCAGTCGCTGCGCAGCACCTGATGGCTGCGAAAGCCCTGCCAGAAGCTGGTCAGGCGGCGGATTGCGTCGGCAAAGTGCAAGGCGCCGCTGGCCAGGGTCACGGCATTGATGGCGCCCGCCGAGGTGCCGACGATCACCGGGAAGGGATTGGCCGCGCCCGGCGGCAGCAGGTCGGCGATGCCGGCCAGCACACCGACCTGGTAGGCAGCGCGGGCGCCACCGCCGGAGAGGATCAAGCCGGTGATCGGTTTTGCTGCCATGGGTTCCTCCCGCCAATTGTGTCGCCCCTATCGCCGGCAAGGCCGGCTCCCACAGGTTCAGGGCTGGCTCGACCCTGTGGGAGCTGGCTTGCCAGCGATAGCCTCAACGCCGTTTTTCGTAGAGCTTGGGCGCCCCCGGGGGCCGCGACTTGAAGCGCCGGTGCGCCCACAAGTACTGCTCCGGACACTCGCGCAGCGCAGCTTCAATCCACTGATTGATGCGCAGGCAATCGGCCTCTTCGGTCTCGCCGGGGAAGTCCGCAAGCGGCGGATGAATCACCAGCCGGTAACCGCTGCCGTCGGCCAGGCGCTGCTGGGTGAAGGGAATCACCCGCGCCCTGCCCAGCCGGGCAAACTTGGTGGTGGCGGTAACGGTCGCCGCCTCGATACCGAACAGCGGCACGAACAGGCTCTGCTTGGCACCGTAGTCCTGGTCGGGTGCGTACCAGATGGCGCGTCCGGCGCGCAGCAGCTTGAGCATGCCGCGCACGTCCTCACGCTCCACCGCCAGCGAATCGAGGTTGTGCCGCTCGCGGCCCCGACGCTGGATGAAATCGAACACCGGGTTGCCGTGCTCGCGGTACATGCCGTCGATGGTATGTTCCTGGCCCAGCAGTGCGGCGCCGATCTCCAGGGTGGTGAAGTGCAGGGCCATGAGAATGGCACCCTGGCCATCACGCTGGGCAGCCTGCAGGTGTTCCAGCCCTTCGATGTGCGCCAGGCGCGCCAAGCGGGCCTTTGGCCACCACCAGCTCATGGCCATTTCGAAGAAGGCGATGCCGGTGGAAGCGAAATTTTCCTTGAGCAGACGCTGCCGTTCGACGGACGGTAGTTCGGGGAAACACAGTTCCAGGTTGCGCGCCGCAATGTAGCGGCGCTCGCCGGCCACCCGGTACATCAGCGCCCCCAGGGCACGGCCGATCACCAGCAATGCCCGGTACGGCAGCTGCACGATCAGCCACAGCAGGCCCAGTCCCAGCCACAGCAGCCAGAAGCGCGGGTGCAGAAAGTAACGACGAAAACGCGGGCGATCCATTAAAGATTCCGGAAAGACAAGGGCCGGGCATTCTACAACGGTTCGGCACGGGTTGCGGCCAACCGGTGTTCTCGTTATAAGTCTGGGCACTTTTTCGTAACAAGCCGCCCTAATGCAGACCATGAGCCAATCCCAAACGCCAGACCAAGACCCCGTGTTCCAGCTCAAGGGCAGCATGCTCGCCATTACCGTGCTCGAGCTTGCCCGGAACAACCTCGAAGGCCTCGACCGGCAGTTGGCGGCCAAGGTGGCCCAGGCACCGAATTTCTTCAGTAACACCCCGCTGGTGCTGGCCCTGGACAAGCTCCCGGCCGGCGAAGGCGCGGTCGACCTGCCCGGGCTGATGCGCGTCTGCCGCCATCACGGCCTGCGCACCCTGGCCATCCGCGCCAGCCGTATCGAAGACATCGCCGCAGCGATCGCCATCGACCTGCCGGTGCTGCCACCGTCCGGCGCCCGTGAGCGGCCGCTGGAGCCAGAGCCGGAAGTGAAGAAGCCCGAGCCTGCGCCAGCACCGCCGCCCCCGCCTGAACCGTCCATCCGCCCGACCAAGATCATCACCACGCCAGTACGTGGTGGCCAGCAGATCTACGCCCAGGGCGGCGACCTGGTCGTGGTGTCGTCGGTCAGCCCGGGGGCGGAACTTCTCGCCGATGGCAACATCCATGTGTACGGTGCAATGCGAGGACGGGCACTGGCCGGGATCAAGGGCAACACCCGCGCGCGGATCTTCTGCCAGCAGTTGACCGCCGAGATGGTCTCGATCGCCGGGCAATACAAGGTCTCCGAGGACTTGCGCCGCGATCCGCTGTGGGGGGCCGGGGTGCAGGTCAGCCTGTCCGGTGACGTGTTGAACATCACCCGTCTTTAACGGATACTTGCCGCCATTTTCTGCGCAACTTTTTTCGATGTTGCCGTTTTTTGTATTTTTAGGGACTCGACGTCCTTTTCTTTAGGGGTGAAACACCTTGGCCAAGATTCTCGTGGTTACATCCGGCAAGGGTGGTGTGGGTAAGACCACCACCAGCGCCGCTATTGGTACCGGCCTCGCACTGCGCGGCCACAAGACTGTCATCGTCGACTTCGACGTCGGCCTGCGTAACCTCGACCTGATCATGGGCTGCGAACGCCGCGTGGTGTACGACTTCGTCAACGTGGTCAACGGCGAAGCCAACCTGCAGCAAGCGCTGATCAAGGACAAGCGCCTTGAGAACCTCTACGTGCTGGCCGCCAGCCAGACCCGCGACAAGGACGCGCTGACCCAGGAAGGCGTGGAAAAAGTCCTGATGCAGCTCAAAGAGGACTTCGAATACGTGGTCTGCGACTCGCCGGCCGGTATCGAGAAAGGCGCCCACCTGGCCATGTACTTCGCGGACGAAGCGATCGTCGTGACCAACCCGGAAGTCTCCTCGGTACGTGACTCGGACCGTATGCTGGGCCTGCTGGCGAGCAAATCGCGCCGCGCCGAACGCAACGAAGACCCGATCAAGGAGCACCTGCTGATCACCCGCTACCACCCGGAGCGCGTCAGCCAGGGCGAAATGCTCGGCGTCGAAGACGTCAAGGAAATCCTCTCGGTGGCCCTGCTGGGTGTTATTCCGGAATCCCAGGCGGTGCTCAAGGCATCCAACCAGGGTGTACCGGTGATTCTTGACGACCAGAGCGATGCTGGCCAGGCCTATAGCGATACCGTTGACCGCCTGCTGGGCAAAAACGTGGAACATCGGTTCCTTGATGTGAAGAAGAAGGGATTCTTCGAGCGCCTGTTTGGAGGCAACTAACCAATGAACCTTTTTGACTTCTTTCGTGCCAGCAAAAAAGTAAGCACCGCCTCGGTCGCGAAAGAGCGTCTACAGATCATCGTGGCGCACGAGCGCGGTCAGCGCAGTACTCCGGACTACCTGCCAGCCCTGCAGAAGGAACTGGTGGAAGTGATCCGCAAGTACGTCAACATCGGCTCCGATGATGTGCAGGTCGCTCTGGAAAACCAGGGCAGCTGCTCGATCCTGGAACTCAACATCACCCTGCCCGATCGCTGATAGCGTTTTCCGGCACCCTGTGGGAGCGGGCTTGCCCCGCGATAGCGATCTGTCAGTCATATCGCATCGCGGGGCAAGCCCGCTCCCACAACTATTTTGGAACACGCAATGCCGCTGTCCAACGTTCACATCCTGCATGAAGATGACGCCATCCTGGTGGTCAACAAGCCGACCCTGCTGCTGTCCGTGCCGGGCCGGGCCGAAGACAACAAGGATTGCCTGATCACCCGCCTGCAGGAAAACGGCTACCCCGATGCCCTGATCGTCCACCGCCTGGACTGGGAAACCTCGGGGATCATCCTCCTGGCCCGCGACGCCGACAGTCACCGCGAACTGTCCCGCCAGTTTCACGACCGCGAAACCGAGAAGGCCTACACCGCCTTGTGCTGGGGCCAGCCGGCGCTGGACAGCGGCAGCATCGACCTGCCGCTGCGCTACGACCCGCCGACCAAGCCGCGGCACGTGGTCGACCATGAGCAAGGCAAGCATGCCCTGACCTTCTGGCGCATCGTCGAGCGTTGTGGCGATCATTGCCGGGTTGAGCTGACGCCGATCACCGGGCGCTCGCACCAGTTGCGCGTGCACATGCTGTCGATCGGTCACCCGCTGCTCGGCGATCGCCTGTATGCCTATCCCGAGGCGCTGGCGGCCCATGAGCGGCTGTGCCTGCATGCGAGCATGCTGAGCTTTACCCATCCGGTTTCCGGGGAGCGGCTGCGCTTCGAGTGTCCGGCGCCGTTCTGACGGCGCCAGCGGCAAGCTTCAAGCTTCAAGCTTCAAGCAGTCACCCTGCATCGAGTTGCGCCGCCTCTTGCAGCTTGCAGCTCACCCGCTAAAATGCCGCCACTGCTGTCTGGAGTGACCTATGCGCGATGCACTGAATCAAGGCCTGATCGACTTCCTCAAGGCCTCCCCTACGCCGTTCCATGCCACCGCCGCCCTGGCCCAGCGCCTCGATGCCGCCGGTTACCAGCGCCTGGACGAGCGCGACAGCTGGGCCACCGTGGCCGGCGGTCGCTACTACCTGACCCGCAACGATTCCTCGATCATCGCCTTCAAGCTCGGCCGTCACTCGCCGCTGCTCGACGGTATCCGCCTGGTCGGCGCCCACACCGACAGCCCGTGCCTGCGGGTCAAGCCACAGCCCGAGCTGCAACGCCAGGGCTTCTGGCAACTGGGCGTGGAAGTCTACGGCGGCGCCCTGCTCGCACCGTGGTTCGACCGTGACCTGTCGCTGGCCGGGCGGGTAACCTTCCGCCGTGACGGCAAAGTCGAAAGCCAGCTGGTCGATTTCAAGCTGCCGATCGCGGTGATCCCGAACCTGGCGATCCACCTCAACCGCACCGCCAACGAAGGCTGGGCGATCAACCCGCAGACCGAACTGCCGCCGATCCTGGCCCAGGTCGCCGGTGACGAGCGCGTCGATTTCCGCGCCCTGCTTACCGACCAACTGGCCCGTGAGCACGGCCTGAACGCCGATGTGGTGCTGGACTACGAACTGAGTTTCTACGATACCCAGAGCGCCGCTCTGATCGGCCTGCACGGCGAGTTCATTGCCGGCGCCCGCCTGGACAATCTGCTGTCCTGTTATGCCGGCCTGCAGGCACTGCTCACTGCCGACAGCGATGAAACCTGCGTGCTGGTGTGCAACGACCACGAAGAGGTGGGCTCTTGCTCGGCCTGTGGCGCCGACGGCCCGATGCTCGAACAGACCCTGCGCCGCCTGCTGCCCGATGGCGACGACTTTGTCCGCGCGATCCAGCGCTCACTGCTGGTCTCGGCCGACAATGCCCACGGCGTGCACCCCAACTACGCCGACAAGCACGACGGCAATCACGGCCCCAAGCTCAATGCCGGCCCGGTGATCAAGGTCAACAACAACCAGCGCTACGCCACCAACAGCGAAACCGCCGGCTTCTTCCGCCACCTGTGCATGGCCGAGGAAGTGCCGGTGCAGAGCTTCGTGGTGCGCAGCGACATGGGCTGCGGCTCGACCATCGGCCCGATCACCGCCAGCCACCTGGGCGTGCGCACCGTCGATATCGGCCTGCCGACCTTCGCCATGCACTCGATCCGCGAGCTGTGCGGCAGCCATGACCTGGCGCACCTGGTCAAGGTGCTGACGGCGTTCTATCGCAGCCGCGACCTGCCGTAACTGCGCGGCGCCTGCATCGCTGGCAAGCCAGCTCCCACATGCCGAACCTGTGGGAGCTGGCTTGCCAGCGATGAGGCCCGCCAGCCTGACCCCGATCAACCCTCCCCCCGGCGAATCCCGCTATGCTTGAGCCATAACTCTCAAGTAAGGACCTTGCCGCATGTCAGCCTTTGCCTCTCTGTTCCTTCCGGTCATCGCCGGCCTGATCCTGCTGACCGTGGGCTTCAACATGCGCGATCGCAATATCGGTGTACTGATGATGTGGGTCGGTACCCTGGGCATGATCGGCATCATGTGCTGGAAGATCCTCGAGAAACTCAACTGACAAATACACTACACTCGGGCGATTGATCGTTTTGAGGTTGATTGTCCGGTGCCTGTCTTTTTCCGCGTTATTCTCCTGCTTCTGCCCTTGTTCTTGGTTGCGCCAGCGCACGCCGCCGGCCTGCCGGGCCTGCTCGGTGGCGGCAGCAAGGCCCAGCCCGAAGCCACAGAACCCCTGGGCCAGTCACTGGACGAAGTGATCAAGAGCCTGGAGAACGACCAGCAACGGGCCAAGCTGCTGGCCGATCTGAAAAAGCTGCGCGACAGCACCAAGCAGGCGCAACCCAGTGCCGAACAAGGCGTGCTGGGCCTGATCGGCAGCACCTTCAACGAGCTGGAAAAACAGTTCAGCGGCGAGGCCAGCCCGTTCAACCGCTGGACCCGCGAACTGGAGCTGGCGCAGATCGAGCTCGACGCCCGCCTGGTGCCCTGGCACGAGTGGCCGCCGATCCTCTTCGGCTTTGCCGCGATCATTGCCCTGTGGAGTCTGCTGGCCTACGCCCTGAACTGGGTCGGCCACCAGGTCCGCCTGCGCTTCGGCCTCACCGAAGAACTGCCACAACATCCACGGACCTGGGACCTGGTGCGCTTCGCCCTGCGCAAGCTCGGGCCCTGGCTGGTGGCGCTGGTGATCACCGTGTACCTGAGCTTCGCCCTGCCCTCGTCACTGGGCAAGTCGATGGCCATGGTCCTGGCCTACGCGCTGGTGGTGGGTACCTGCTTCTCGGCGATCTGCGTCATCGCCTTCTCTTTGCTCGACGGCCCGCACCGCCATCGCGCCCTGCACATTCTCCGCCACCAGGCCTTTCGCCCGCTGTGGCTGATCGGCAGCTTCGCCGCCTTCGGCGAGGCCATGAACGACCCGCGCATGGCCAGCGCCCTGGGCGATCACCTGTCGCACACCCTGGCAACCCTGGCCAATATCCTTGCCGGGCTGTCTACCGGGTTGTTCATCCTGCGCTTTCGCCGGCCCATCGCCCACCTGATCCGCAACCAGCCGCTGTCACGGCGCCTGACCCGCCGGGCGTTGAGCGACACCATCGAAATCCTCGGGACCTTCTGGTACCTGCCGGCGCTGGTGCTGGTGGCGATCTCGCTGATCGCCACCTTCATCTCCGCCGGCGACACCAGCACCGCCCTGCGCCAGTCACTGATGTGCACGGTGCTGCTGATTTTGTGCATGGTCATCAACGGCCTAGTGCGCCGCCACGGGCTCAAGCCGCAGCGGGCCAACCGTCGTCAGGCGGTGTACTCGGAACGCTTGAAGAGCTTTACCTACACCCTGGTGCACCTGGCCATCTGGCTGGTGTTCATCGAACTCGGCCTGCGCGTCTGGGGCTTTTCGCTGATCGGATTTGCCGAAGGCGAAGGCCATGAAGTGGCGGTGCGCCTGTTCGGCCTGGCCGGCACCCTGATCGCCGCCTGGCTGGTGTGGATTCTCGCCGACACCGCCGTGCACCACGCCCTGACCCGCTCGCGCAAGGGCCTGGCCAATGCTCGCGCGCAAACCATGATGCCGCTGATCCGCAACGTGCTGTTCGTGGCGATCTTCATCATTGCGGTGATCGTCGCCCTGGCCAACATGGGCATGAACGTCACCCCGCTGCTGGCCGGTGCCGGTGTCATCGGCCTGGCCATCGGTTTTGGCGCGCAATCGCTGGTCGCCGACCTGATCACCGGGCTGTTCATCATCATCGAAGACTCCCTGGCCATCGACGACTACGTCGATGTCGGCGGCCACCTGGGCACGGTCGAAGGCCTGACCATCCGTACCGTGCGCCTGCGCGATATCGACGGCATCGTCCACACCATCCCGTTCAGCGAGATCAAGAGCATCAAGAACTACTCGCGCGAGTTCGGCTACGCGATCTTCCGCGTGGCCATCCCGCATAGCATGAACATCGACCAGGCGATCACCCTGATCCGCGATGTCGGCCAGAAGATGCGCAACGACCCGCTGATGCGCCGCAACATCTGGTCGCCGCTTGAACTGCAAGGCGTGGAAAGCTTCGAGTCGGGCTCGGCGATCCTGCGCGCGCGTTTCAAGACCGCGCCGATCAAACAGTGGGAAGTGTCGCGGGCCTTCAACCTGGCGCTCAAGCGTCAGCTCGATGAAGCCGGCCTGGACCTGGCCACCCCGCGCCTGAGCGTGCAGGTGATCACCGCCGATGCCAGCACGCCGTTCAGCGAAACGCCCACCAAGGCCTAACCGGCTTCGGCCTTGATGCGGATCGCATCATGGCGCCAATACTCCAGGTCACAGTCGATCAGCCGCCCGTGCTGGTCGCTGTTGACCCGGGTGATGTGCAGGCCGGGGCTGCCCGCCGACACCTTGAGCGCCAGCGCCGCCGCCACCGGCAAGGCGGTCGGCAGGATCTCGAAACGCACCCGGCCATACTCGATGGCGTAATGGCGGGCATAGAGCTCGGTCAGCGACTGGCTCAGGTCATGCTCGAGAATGCTCGGAAAGTATTCAGGGTTCAGGTAGTGCTCGGCATACAGCACCGCGCGCCCGTCAATCCGGCGTAGCCGGCAGACCTGGATCACACTCGACAACGGCGCCAGTTGCAGCCGCGCGCACACCGTTGCCGCCGCTGGCTGCAGGCGCGCCGACAATAGTTCGGTGCGCGCCTCGCGCCCTTGCTCACGGACCATGGCATGGAAGTGACTGCGCTCGTTCAGATCGTAGGTCAGCCGTGCGGGCGCGACAAACCAGCCGCGCCGCTCCTCGCGGTAAATCAGCCCGCGCGCCTCCAGTTGCACCAGCGCCTCACGCAGAGTAATGCGCGTGGTGTCGAACACCTCGCTGAGCTTGCGTTCGGCCGGCAGCTTGCAGCCGGGCGACAGGAGGCCATGCTCGATCTGCTCCTGCAGGGCATGACAGATGGCTGTTACTGCGCGTGGCGGCAGTGGCTGCATCAAAGGTTACCTATCTGGACTAGTCCAGCACCGGCAGCGCCCACATTTGGCGCCTTCAGGGCTATGAGAATAGTGCAAGCCTAGGCACTCCAGATGAATGCCAGATGACAGCCAGGGTGGTCTACGCTTGATTTTCAGGGGCGCGAGCCCTGGCTGGCAGCACGCCTGGACATCAAATTGTCATGCAACAGGCCTACCTTGGCTCAGGTATTGCTGACCTAGACCAACCGAACCGCAACAACGTCCAACAACACCATTAGCGTTTTGCAAGGCACCCATCAAGGAGCTTCGGATGAAACAGTTTTTTCTGGCGTCACTGTTAGGCTCGAGCATCGCTCTGTGCACCACGGCCATGGCCGCCGACACCGACCTCAAGGCCCTCGAGGACGCCGCTCGCAAGGAAGGCGCGGTCAACAGCGTGGGCATGCCCGATGCCTGGGCCAACTGGAAAGGCACCTGGGAAGACCTGGCGAAAAAATACGGCCTCAAGCACATGGACACCGACATGAGCTCGGCCCAGGAAGTGGCCAAGTTCGATGCCGAAAAAGACAACGCCAGTGCCGACATCGGTGACGTCGGCGCCGCCTTCGGCCCGATCGCCGTGGCCAAGGGCGTGACCCAGCCGTACAAGCCGAGCACCTGGGATCAGATCCCGGGCTGGGCCAAGGACCAGGATGGCCACTGGGCCCTGGCCTATACCGGCACCATCGCCTTCATCATCAACAAGCAACTGGTGAAGGAACAAGACATGCCGAAAACCTGGCATGACCTGGAAAAAGGCAAGTACAAGGTCGCCATCGGTGACGTCGGCACCGCCGCCCAGGCCGCCAACGGCGTACTGGCCGCAGCCATTGCCTACAAAGGTGACGAGAAGAACATCGAACCGGGCCTGCAGCTGTTCACCAAGCTGGCCCAGCAGAAGCGCCTGTCGCTGGCCAACCCGACCATCCAGACCCTGGAGAAGGGCGAGATCGAAGTCGGTGTGGTCTGGGACTTCAACGGCCTGAGCTACCGCCAGCAGATCGACCCGAAACGCTTCGAGGTGCTGATCCCGTCTGACGGTTCGGTGATCTCCGGTTACACCACGATCATCAACAAGTACGCGAAAAACCCCAACGCCGCCAAACTGACCCGCGAGTACATCTTCAGCGATGCCGGGCAGATCAACCTGGCCGAAGGTCACGCCCGGCCGATCCGTGCCGAGCACCTGAAGTTGCCGGCCGAGGTTCAGGCCAAGCTGCTGCCTAACGAGCAGTACCGCGCCGTGCAACCGATCAAGGATGCGGCGGCGTGGGAAGCGACCTCCAAGGCCCTGCCGCAGAAGTGGCAGGAGCAAGTGATCATCGAGATGGAGTGAACCTTCAAGGGGGTGTCAGGCAATACCTGCTACCCCCAATCGCTGGCAAGCCAGCTCCCACAAGGTCTGTGGGAGCTGGCTTGCCAGCGATGAGGTCAGCCACAATTGCGGAGTCCCTATGAACTACAACGTCATCCTGGTCCTGCTCGATGGCCTCAACCATCAGGTCGCGCACCACGCCATGGGCCATCTGCATGCTTATGTCGAAGCCGACCGCGCCGCGCTGTACCGGGTCGAATGCGAGCTGCCGTCGTTGTCGCGGCCGCTGTACGAATGCATCCTCACCGGTGTCGCGCCGATCGACAGCGGCATCGTCCACAACAACGTCAACCGCCTGTCCAACCAGCGCAGCGTATTCCACTACGCCCGCGAAGCCGGCCTGGGCACGGCAGCGGCGGCCTATCACTGGATGAGCGAGCTGTACAACCGCTCGCCCTTCGACCCGCTGCGCGACCGCCACACCCACGCGCCCAAGCTGCCGATCCAGCACGGACTGTTCTATTACGCCGACCACTACCCCGACTCGCACCTGTTCGCCGACGCCGAATACCTGCGCCGCCGTCATGCACCGAACTTTCTTCTGGTGCACCCGATGAACATCGACGATGCCGGCCACCGTCACGGCCTGGACAGCAGCCAGTACCGCAACAGCGCGCGCAGCGCCGACATCCTTCTGGCCGACTACCTGCGCACCTGGCTCGAAGAGGGCTATCAAGTGCTGGTCACCGCCGACCACGGCATGAACAACGACCGCTCGCACAACGGCCTGTTGGCCGAAGAACGCGAAGTACCACTGTTTGTCTTTGGCGAGGCGTTCAGCCTCGACCCGGCAGCCAAACCGCTGCAGACCGAACTGTGCGGCACCCTCTGCGAATTGCTCGGCGTGCCCCACGACAAACCGGTGTGCCGGGAGCTGCTCAAGTGAATTCGATCACGCGCGGCAAATGGCTGGCCCTGCTCTGCCTGGTACCTTTCGCAGTGTTTTTCATCATCTTCCAGATCGCCCCGCTGGCCTGGGTAATGCTCCACAGCGTGCAGGTGGAATCGACCTGGAGCCTGGATAATTTCAGCAAGATTTTCAGCTCGAAGTTCTATCGCCAAGCGATCCAGCACAGCCTGGAAATCAGCTTCTGGTCAAGCCTGTTCGGCATCCTCATCGCCATCCTCGGCAGCTATTCCTTGCGCCGGGTCGACTCGCGCCTGCGCGATTTCGTCAACGCCTTCGCCAACATGACCAGCAACTTCTCCGGGGTGCCGCTGGCCTTTGCCTTCATCATCCTGCTCGGCTTCAACGGCGCGTTGACGATGCTGCTGAAACAGGCCGGGATCATCGAAGACTTCAACCTCTATTCCAAGACCGGGCTGATCATCCTCTACACCTATTTCCAGATCCCCCTCGGCGTGCTGTTGCTCTACCCGGCCTTCGACGCCCTGCGCGAGGACTGGCGCGAATCGGCCGAGCTGCTTGGCGCCGGCGCCTGGCAATACTGGCGGCACATCGGCCTGCCGGTGCTCACCCCGGCGCTGCTGGGCACCTTCGTGATCCTCCTGGCCAACGCCCTGGGCGCCTACGCCACGGTCTATGCGCTGACCACCGGCAACTTCAACGTACTGCCGATCCGCATCGCCGCGCTGGTGGCCGGCGACATCTCGCTGGACCCGAACCTGGCCAGCGCCCTGGCGGTCATCCTGGTCGGGCTGATGACCCTGGTGACTTTCGTCCATCAATGGCTGTTGAAGCGGAGCTACCATGTCGCGCGCTGAACCGGGCTCTGCCACGTTGTACCACCGCCTGGTGGTCTACCTGCTGTTCATCATTCTGCTGCTGCCGCTGGCCGGCACCCTGCTCTACTCGCTGGCCACCAGTTGGTCGGCCAGCCTGTTGCCCAGCGGCCTGACCTTCAAGTGGTACCTGGCGCTGTGGAGCGACCCGCGCTTTCTCGCCGCCTTCGGCCAGTCGCTGCTGGTCTGTGTCGGCGCCCTGCTGCTGTCGGTGCTGCTGATCCTGCCGCTGTTGTTCGTGGTGCATTACCACTTCCCCCGGCTCGATGCGCTGATGAAC
The DNA here is from genome assembly GCF_900275665.1 of Pseudomonas sp. JV241A. NCBI lineage: Bacteria > Pseudomonadati > Pseudomonadota > Gammaproteobacteria > Pseudomonadales > Pseudomonadaceae > Pseudomonas > Pseudomonas sp. JV241A. The sequence continues at coordinate 111,762 of NZ_OPYO01000012.1, read as the reverse complement.
ATCCTCATCCTGCTGCCCTTCGCGGTGCCGCCGGTGGTGTCGTCGGTGGGCCTGCTGCAACTCTACGGCTCGGGGCCGATGGCCATGGTCGGCACGCCGTGGATCCTGATCGGCTGCTACTTCACCGTGGCCCTGCCGTTCATGTACCGGGCGATCACCAACAACCTGCAGGCGATCAACCTGCGCGACCTGATGGACGCCGCCCAGCTGCTCGGTGCCAGCACCTTCCAGGCCGCCTTCCTGGTGGTGTTGCCGAACCTGCGCAAGGGCCTGATGGTGGCCTTGCTGCTGTCGTTCTCGTTCCTGTTCGGTGAGTTCGTGTTCGCCAACCTGCTGGTCGGCACCCGCTACGAGACCCTGCAGGTGTACCTCAACAACATGCGCAACAGCAGCGGCCACTTCAACAGTGCCCTGGTGGTTTCCTATTTCCTCTTCGTGCTGGTGCTGACCTGGGCAGCCAACCGCCTGAACAAGGACAAGTCCTGATATGAGCTTCGTCAGCGTACAGAACCTGCAAAAAAGCTATGCCGGCAGCCCGGTGTTCAACGACATCAACTGCCAGATCGAACGCGGCGAATTCGTCACCCTGCTCGGCCCTTCCGGTTGCGGCAAATCCACCCTGTTGCGCTGCATCGCCGGGCTGACCGCCGTGGACAGCGGGCGGATCTTGCTCGATGGCAACGACCTGGTGCCGCTAAGCCCGCAAAAGCGCGGGATCGGCATGGTGTTCCAGAGCTACGCGCTGTTCCCCAACATGACCGTCGAGCAGAACGTCGCGTTTGGCCTGCGCATGCAGAAGGTCAACAGCGACGATAGCCAGGCGCGGGTACGCGAGGTGCTGCAACTGGTCGAGCTGCAGGATTTTGCCCGCCGCTACCCGCACCAGCTGTCCGGCGGCCAGTGCCAGCGCGTGGCCCTGGCCCGCTCGCTGGTCACCCGCCCGCGCCTGCTGCTGCTCGACGAGCCGCTGTCGGCGCTGGACGCGCGTATTCGCAAACACCTGCGCGAGCAGATCCGTGCCATCCAACGCGAGCTGGGCCTGACCACCATCTTCGTCACCCATGACCAGGAAGAAGCGCTGACCCTGTCTGACCGCATCTTCCTCATGAACCAGGGCCGCATCGTTCAGAGCGGCGATGCCGAAACCCTCTATACCGCGCCGGTGGACGTATTTGCCGCCGGCTTCATCGGCAACTACAACCTGCTCGATGCCGACAGCGCCAGCCGCCTGCTGCAGCGGCCGATTGGCAGCCGCCTGGCAATCCGCCCGGAAGCCATCGTCCTGAGCCTCAACGGCGAACTCGAGGGGCTGGTACGCAGTCACAGCCTGCTCGGCAACGTGATCCGCTACCGGGTCGAAGCGCGCGGGGTAGAATTGCTGGTCGATGTGCTCAACCGCTCGTCCGCCGACCTGCACCCGGATGGCCAGCGGGTATCCTTGTCGATCGATCCCACCGCCCTCTGCGAAGTCGCCTGAGGGTTGCACAGGAGTTTTTCTGAATATGGCACTAGCGATTTTCGATCTGGACGAAACCCTGATCCACGGTGACTGCGCGTCATTGTGGAGCGAGCAGATGGTTCGCCTTGGCTGGGTCGATGGCGAGTCGTTCCTGCGTCGTGACAAGGAACTGATGGATGCCTACGGCAAGGGCCATCTGGCCATGGAGGACTATATGACCTTCAGCCTAGAGCCGCTGATTGGCCGCACCCCGGAAGAAGTCGAGCATCTTGTAGCACCGTGGGTGGAAGATTTCATCGAGCCGATCATCTTCAGTGACGCCACCAAAACCATTGCCGCCCACCGCAAGGCTGGCGACCGGATCCTGGTGATTTCGGCCTCCGGTACCCACCTGGTCAAGCCGATTGCCGACCGCCTGGGCATCGATGAGATTCTCGGCATTGAGCTGGAGGTTGAGCGCGGCGCCTATACCGGCAAGACCACTGGCGTGCTGACCTACCGCGAAGGCAAGATCACCCGCTTGCTGGAATGGCTGGACCAGGAAGAAGAAAACCTTGAAGGCGCGAGTTTCTACTCGGATTCACGCAACGATCTGCCGTTGCTGCTGAAGGTGGATTTCCCGCATGTGGTCAATCCGGACCCGGTGTTGCGTGAGCATGCCGAGAAGAACAAGTGGCCGATTCATACCTGGAAATGAAAAGCATCGCTGGCAAGCCAGCTCCCACAGGTACTGCATACACCTGACCTGTGGGAGCTGGCTTGCCAGCGATTGGCGGACTACACCAGACTCTCGTCGATCACCAGCACCAGCTTGCCCGACACCTGATTACTCGCCAGCTCGGCAAACGCCGCTTCGGCATCCTTGATCGGGAAGGCCTTGGCCAGTTGCGGCTTGAGCCGGCCTTCGCTGAACAGCGGCCACACCTGTTGGCCCAGATCGCTGAGCAGGTCAGCCTTGAACTGATCATCACGGGTACGCAAAGTCGAACCCATTACCTGCACGCGCTTGCCCAGCAGTTGCGCCAGGTCCAGCTCGGCCTTGCGCCCGCCCATCAGGCCGATGATCACCCAGCGTCCGTCCCGTGCCAGCAGCTTGAGGTTGAGCTCGGCATAGTTGGCGCCGACCGGGTCGAGGATCACGTTGAATGGGGCGAAATCATTCAGCGCGTTGAGGTCTTCACCACGCACCACGCCGCCGCTGGCGCCCAGCCCTTGGCAATAAGCCAGCCGCTCGGCCGAGCCAACGCTGACCCAGCACGGGCTGCCAAAGGCCTTGCACAGCTGGATCGCCGCCGAACCGACGCCACTGGCGCCGGCATGCAGCAACACCTTCTCACCGGGCTTGAGCGCGGCCAGCTGGAACACGTTGAGCCAGGCCGTGGCATACACCTCGGGGATTGCCGCTGCTTCCTGCAGGCTGAGGCCTTCGGGTACCGGCAACACGTGGCGGCCATCGACCACCACTTCCTCGGCCATGCCGCCGCCGGCGAGCAAGGCACAGACCCGATCGCCAACCTTCCAGGAGGAACCGGCGCCCACTTCGCTGATGATCCCTGAGCATTCCAGGCCGAGAAACTCGCTGGCCCCCGGCGGTGGCGGGTAGAGCCCGGCACGCTGGAGCAGGTCGGCACGATTGAGGCCGGCTGCGGCCACGCGAATTCGTACTTGACCGATATCGCAAGCTGGACTTGTCGTCGCAACCCACTCCACATGTCCGTCAACGCCTTGCAATGCCTTCACAGTGCCTCCATAGTTGAGTCATGACTGAGCCCGGGTGCTGTAGCCCCGGGCTTTTTGCATTATGCGTCCGGTTTTCATGGAACCGGCGAATTCAAAGACGGCCTAATATGCGTGATCAATTGTCCCTACGTCGAATCAGCATGAAGCATTTTCTGCCGAGCACCACCCTCGCCCTGTTGATCGGTCTGGGCAGTCTGCCATTGGCGGGCAGTGCATGGGCCGCCAACAGCTGGGATAAGCTCCAGCCTGACCGCGATGAAGTGGTCGCCAGCCTCAACGTGGTCGAGCTGCTCAAGCGCCACCACTACAGCAAGCCGCCGCTCAACGATGCGCGCTCGGTAATCATCTACGACAGCTACCTCAAACTCCTCGATCCTGCGCGCAGCTACTTCACCGCCAGCGACATCGCCGAGTTCGACAAATGGAAGACCCAGTTCGACGATTTCCTCAAGAGCGGCAATCTCGACCCCGGGTTCACCATCTACAAGCGCTACCTGGACCGGGTCAAATCACGTCTGGACTTCGCCCTCGCCGAGCTGAACAAGGGCGTCGACAACTTCGACTTCACCACCAAGGAGACCTTGCTGATCGACCGCAAGGACGCTCCGTGGATGAAGAACCAGGCCGAGCTCGACGACCTCTGGCGCAAACGCGTCAAGGATGAAGTGCTGCGCCTGAAAATCGCCGGCAAAGAGCCCAAGGCGATCCAGGAGCTGCTGACCAAGCGCTACAAGAATCAGCTCACGCGCCTGGACCAGACCCGCGCCGAAGACATCTTCCAGGCCTACATCAACACCTTCGCCCAGTCCTACGACCCGCACACCAACTACCTGTCGCCCGACAACGCGGAAAACTTCGATATCAACATGAGCCTGTCGCTCGAAGGTATCGGTGCCGTGCTGCAAAGCGACAACGACCAGGTCAAGATCGTGCGTCTGGTACCGGCCGGCCCTGCCGCCAAGACCAAGCTGGTGGCACCGGCCGACAAGATCATCGGCGTGGCCCAGGGCAACAAGGAAATGGTCGACGTGATCGGCTGGCGCCTGGATGAAGTGGTCAAGCTGATTCGCGGGCCGAAAGGCTCGGTGGTGCGCCTGGAAATCATCCCGGCCAGCAACGCGCCGAACGACCAGACCACCAAGATCGTGCCAATCACCCGTGAAGCGGTGAAACTCGAAGAGCAGGCCGCGAAAAAATCGGTGCTCAAGCTCAAGCAGGACGGGCGCGACTACAAGCTCGGCATCATCGAGATCCCGGCCTTCTACCTGGACTTCAAGGCCTTCCGTGCCGGCGATCCGGAGTACAAGAGCACCACCCGCGATGTGAAGAAACTGCTGACCGAACTGCAGAAGGAAAAAGTCGACGGCGTGGTCATCGACCTGCGCAACAACGGCGGCGGCTCGCTGCAGGAAGCCACCGAGCTGACCAGCCTGTTCATCGACAAGGGCCCGACGGTGCTGGTGCGCAACAGCGACGGCCGCGTCGACGTGCTTGAGGACGAGAATAGCGGCGCCTTCTACAAAGGCCCGCTGGCGCTGGTGGTCAACCGCCTGTCGGCCTCGGCGTCGGAAATTTTCGCTGGCGCCATGCAGGATTATCACCGCGCGCTGATCCTTGGCGGGCAGACCTTCGGCAAAGGCACGGTGCAGACCATCCAGCCGCTCAACCATGGCGAGCTGAAACTGACCCTGGCCAAGTTCTACCGGGTTTCCGGGCAGAGCACCCAGCATCAGGGCGTGCTGCCGGACATCGATTACCCGTCGATCATCGACACAAAGGAAATCGGCGAAAGCGCCCTGCCCGAAGCCATGCCATGGGACACCATCCGCCCGGCGATCAAGCCTGCGGTCGACCCGTTCAAGCCGTTCCTGGCCCAGCTCAAGGCCCGTCACGACACCCGTACGGCCAAGGATCCGGAGTTCGTCTATATCCGCGACCGCCTGGCCCTGACCCAGAAGCTGATGAACGAGAAAACCGTCAGCCTCAACGAAGCCGAACGCCGTGCCCAGCATGCCGATATCGAAAGCAAGCAACTGGCGCTGGAAAACACCCGACGCAAGGCCAAGGGCGAAGAGCCGCTCAAGGAACTGAAGAAGGAAGACGAAGACGCCCTGCCGGTCGAGCCGGACGATACCAAGCCGGAAGACGACGCCTACCTGAAGGAGTCCGGGCTGATCCTGCTGGATTACCTGGGCCTGAATTCGCAGGTGGCGCGGAACAACCCGTAAAACGGTGATGGCAAAATAATGTGACTGTGCGTCATTGCGTCATCAAATAGTCATCAGACTGTCGTGAAATAAGGGACTGAGCGCCGCGGGTGCTCAGTCCCTTTTTTTCAAGGTAGCCCTGCCATGACCGTCAACGAACAGCTCAGCGCGTTGAGCACCATCCTGGCTCAAAGCGGCTTGCACAGCCTGTTCCAACCCATTGTCTGCCTGTCCGAACGGCGCATCCTCGGCTACGAAGCACTGAGCCGCGGCCCGTCCAACAGCCCGTTGCACTCGCCGATCAACCTGTTCGCCGTGGCCCGCCAGGCCGGCCGCCTGACCGAGCTGGAAGTGGCCTGCCGCGAGAGCGCCTGCCGGCGTTTCAGCCAGCAGAACCTCGAAGGCAAGCTGTTCCTCAACGTCTCGCCGGAATCCTTGCTCGAGCCGCAGTACCAGTCCGGGCGTACCCTGAAGATGCTCCACGAGCTTGGCGTGCCGCCCAGCCGGGTGGTGATCGAGCTCACCGAACAGACGCCGACCGACGACTTCCAGCTGCTGTTCAACGCCCTGCACCACTACCGCGACATGGGTTTTTCCATCGCCCTCGACGACCTCGGCGCCGGCTATTCGAGCCTGCGCCTGTGGTCGGAGCTGCGCCCGGACTACGTCAAGATCGACCGTCACTTCATCGACGGCATCCACCTGGATGCGGTCAAGCGCGAGTTCGTCGGCTCGATCCTGCAGATCGCCCGTGCGTCACGAGCCCAGGTGATTGCCGAAGGTATCGAACTGGCCGAAGAGCTCAAGGTGCTCACCGAGATGGGCATCGACCTGGTCCAGGGCTACCTGCTGGGCCGCCCGCAGGAACAGGCGGCGCGGGATGTACAGAACATGCTCGGACAGCCAACGCAGGCGCTGCAGAGCCTCCATGAAGACAGCGGCAACCTCGCCGCACTGCTGATCGAACAGCCCGCGGTGAACCGCGAGGCGCCCACGCCGCAGGTGCTCGAACTGTTTCGCAGCCAGGCCAATCTCAATTCCCTGGCGGTGCTCGACGCGCATGGGCAGCCATGTGGCATCGTGCATCGCCACTCGCTCTCCGAGGCCCTGCTCAAGCCGTTTGCCACTGATTTGTTCGCGCGCAAGCCGATCAGCCGGTTGATGAGCGATGATTTTCTCGCCGTGGATCTGGGCCAGTCGCTGCAACAGGTCAGCCGCCTGCTCACCAGTCGCGCCCGCCAGCGTATCGAAGAAGATTTCATCATCACCCACAACGGCCGCTACCTGGGCCTGGGGCGGGTGATCGACGTGCTCAAGCTGATCACCGAGCAGAAGATCCAGCAGGCCCGCTATGCCAACCCGCTGACTCTGCTGCCGGGCAACGTGCCGATCCAGCAGTGCCTGACCCGCCTGCTGCAACAGCAACGCGCGGCAGCGATCTGTTACGTGGATATCGACAGTTTCAAGCCGTTCAACGATATCTACGGCTATGCCCGCGGCGATGAAGTGCTGCTGTGCCTGGCCCAGTGCCTGAGCGAACGGGTCGACCCCAGCCGGGATTTCGTCGGCCATATCGGTGGCGACGATTTCATGCTGGTGCTGGGCTCGGAAGATTGGCAACAGCGCTTGCAGCTGTTGCTGGAGGACTTTCAGAAACAGTGCCGGCGCTTCTACCGTGCCGAGCACCTGCAGGCCGGGTGCTTCGTTGCCACCGACCGTCAGGGCCGGCGCCAGGAATTCGCCTTGCTATCGCTGTCGATCGGCGTGGTGCAGTTGCACCCGCAGGCCTGTGCCGGGCTCGATGCCGGGCAACTGGCCGAGCTGGCCTCACAGGCCAAGCATCAGGCCAAGGATGTGCCCGGGCACAGCCTGTACCTGATCGATACCGCGCCTGCCGTTCAGGCTTCTTCGTGTTCGGGGTAGCTGTACTCGAACACCCGCACCACTTCCGAGGCGTGCCAGGAGGCTGCGGCCATACCGTCGGACGGCCCGGAGAAACGCCCCAGGCGCTCGACGCACTCGAAGAAACCGGTGCGCGGCAAACGGCTGGCACCCTGGCTGATCACCAGCGAACTGCGCAGCGGCTGCTCGGCGCGGGCGTCAAGCGCCGCCAGGTGCTCCAGCGCCGCGGTCAGGGTCTGCATGGCCGGGCTGGGCAATTGCAGACGCTCGAGCAAGGCACGGTAAGTCAGCAGGTGACGTTGGCGGCGGGCGACATCCAGCTCGCCGAGCAGGCCTTCCCAGTGCTGGCGGCTGATCCGCACGCTCACGACGGCTCGCTCCAGCCGGCCACACCCAGCTCCCAGGCCAGGCTGCGGCGGATCGCGGCATCCGGCTGGCGTTCGCCGCTTTCGATCAGCGCCAGGTACACCGGGCTGATGCCGACGCTGCGTGCCAGCTGCTCCGGCGCCAGGCCCTTGCCCTCACGCAAACGCGCCAGCTCGCTGAAACTCGGCAAGCTGGCGCTGTCTGTGGCGCTGGATGGTGTGTTTTCGGCGGCAACCGGCTCGCCTTGCCCGGCTGCTTTAAGCAGTGCCTGGTACTGCTCCCAGGGAACAACCGCGTACTCGGGTTGACCGTCTCGGCTGATGACCTGAATACCCATTACAACCCCCTTGTAGGATTACGATATGTAATCGGTAGGCATAATCCTTATGCCAATTATATTACCAGCCAACAAGGGTGTGCAGGGTCGCGATGTGATCAGCTTTTTTCCTGCTCCAGACGTAGCGCTTCCGGCGTGTCGGGCAGGCGTTCGACCACCCGCAGTTTTTCCGGTGCCTGACGGCTGCGCCAGGCGCTGAAAGCGGCCAGTTCATCGGATACGGCTTTCATCACCCAGGCCAGCACGGCGATGTCGTCGAGCATGCCGACGCCCAGCAACCAGTCGGGGATCGCATCCAGCGGGCTGACAAAATACAACAATCCCGCCACTACCGTGATCAGCGCCTTGGGGCTGATGGCCCGGTACTCGCCGCGCCACCAGGCCAGGCACAGGGCCTGCATCAGGCGCACGTCCTCGCGCAGCTTGCCCAGCCGCGGGCCTTTGCGCGCCACGGCAAAAATCAGCGCCGGCAGGCGCCCGCGGCTGAGCAAGCGCTCGGCCAGGGGCAGAAATCGGGCGAAATTCCACGGTGCTTTCATACGGCCTCCAGGGCCAGTGCCAAGGAAGGTTATCCACAATAATTGTGGATAACCTTGTGAACAGAGCTGAGTTTCAGGCTCAAGGCGCCCGCCCGGCAAGGGTCCGGGTTAAATCGGGCGTTTTTTACACACCTGTTTCAATCACGCAAACGTTTTGCCCGCTGCGCCATGATTCGTCAACAGCCGCAGCTTTTAAGACCCTGCATGGCCCCGAGGGTTCGTTAAACCCCAGAAACGACAACGCCCCGTCGAGACGGGGCGTTGCCGGTATCAGCTGGCCTTACTCGGCAGCAGGATCGGCAGGCTCATCAGCCTTGGCCTGGTCCTTGATACCCAGCAGTTCCAGTTCGAATACCAGCACCGAGTTGGCCGGGATCATCGGGCTCGGGCTCTGGGCGCCGTAAGCCAGGTCCGACGGGATGTACAGCTTGTACTTCTCGCCCACGTGCATCAGTTGCAGACCTTCGACCCAACCCGGGATCACGCCGCTGACCGGCAGGTCGATCGGGCTGCCACGCTCGACGGAGCTGTCGAAGACCTTGCCGTCGATCAGCTTGCCTTCGTAGTGGACGGTGACCACGTCAGTCGGTTTTGGCTGGGCGCCATCAGCCTTCTTGATCACTTCGTACTGCAGGCCCGAAGCGGTAGTCACTACGCCAGTCTTCTTGCCGTTTTCTTCAAGGAACTTCTTGCCGGCCGCAGCCGACTCTTCGCTCATCTTGACCAGGCGCTCTTCAGCGCGCTTTTGCAAGGCTGCGAAGGCTTCAACCAGCTCTTCGTCCTTGATCTTCTGTTCTTTCTTGCCGACAGCGTCTTCGATACCTTGAGCAACAGCTTTCGAATCAAGGTCGTCCATGCCTTCCTGAGCCAGGCTTTTGCCCATGTTCAGGCCAATACCGTAGGAGGCTTTCTGTGCCGGAGTCTTCAGCTCGACGCTGGTCTGCGAATCGCAACCCGCCAGTACCAGGCTAACCAGGGCAACCGCAGCCGCCAACCGATGCTGTTTCATGCTATTTCCTTGTTCATGCGCCAATAGGGCAATCGAGTAAAGCCGCGAGCTTATCAGGCGGCCACGACCAATGGCTACCGGCATGAGAGCAAGAAAACCCGGATAAGTTCAGCCAGATTAAACCTTCTTCATCCTCGGCTGCAGCCAGTGGCCAGTATTGACGGGACCCGGCAGTTGGGCAAATCCGCCGGTGAGGTTTTGTAGCAGTTTGTATCGATGCCGTGCAGCGGGCGGTTATCATCCTGGGCAGCGCAGCAGCGGCAAGGACGGCAGCAATGTGGGACGGCAGGGTCACCTTCAGCGACTACTGGTTCGGCTATGTGGGACACAGTGAGGATTCATCGGCCCACAGCCATGTGGCCATCCAGCTTTGCATCGGGATTCGCGGCCCGGTGCGGGTCGATTTCGAACAGCACAGCCTGGAAGGCGCTGGCGTCATCATCGGGCCTTTCGTCAAACACCGCTCGGTGCAACAGCCGCAGCCGCTGGCGTTTCTGTTTATCTACCCGGAATCGCCCCTGGGGCGCGCACTCAACGCACAGTTGCCACTCAATGGCAGCGCCCTGGCCAGCCAGGCCATCGTCGACTGCTTCGCCCTGCAGCGCAGCACCGAACAGACCGTAGCGGCACTGAACCGCATCGTCGGCAGCCCAGCGGATTTCGACCCGCGCCTGGCCAGCGCCCTGTCCTTGTTGCGCGAAGACTGCGACGGCAGCGGCGCGGTCGGCCGCGCAGCCGAAGCGGTCGGGCTGTCCAGCCCGCGCCTGCGTCACGTGGCCACGCGCGACATGGGCGTGCCGCTGTCGCAGTGGATCATCTGGCGCAAGCTGGAGCGCGCCGCACACGCCCTGGCAGCCGGCCATAGCTTGAGCGAAGCGGCCGTGGATGGCGGCTTTGCCGACCAGGCGCACCTGAGCCGGATGATGCGGCGCATGCTCGGCCTGTCTCCGGCGCAAGCGGCTGGCGTGCTGATGCGCACGAGCGATTCGTTCAATACCTGACCTGCTGCACACGCCAAGCTCTGCCCTTCTTGATGACTAGAGGCGCAGTTCATGGGCAAGCCTACCTACCTGAAGCTAGTGGTCTGTACCGCAGTAATCGGCAGCCTGATGCTGCTCGGCTGGCAACGCTGGCAGTACAAACTGCAATACGTCAGCACCGATAACGCCGAGGTCGAGGGCATCATCGTGCCGATCCGCGCCAGACTTTCGGGCATCGTTGTGCAAGTGCCGGTGCAACACAACGGCCGGGTAGCCAGCGGCGACCTGTTGCTGCAGCTGCGCGATGATGAATACCTGCAACAACGAGACAAGGCCCAGGCAGCATTGAACAGGTTGCATGCGGCCACCGGCAGCCAAGGCACGCCCGGATTGCTTGATAGCCAGGCGCGCAGCGCGGCGGCCAACAGCCAGGCCGCCACCGCAACCATCGGCCAGCTCTCTGCCGGGCTTGAACAGGCCCGTAGCGACTTTCAGCGCGCCCAACGCCTGGCCGCCCAAGGCGTCCTCAGCAACCAGGACCTGGAAGCGGCCAAGGCGCAGTTCGATGCCCTCGGCCACCAGTTGCAGGGCGCGCGCAACAACGCCCAGGCCGCGGCGCAGGGCAGCCTGGCGCAACAGGCTGCGCTGAAGTTGCAAAGCTATCGAATCGATGCCGCCCGGGCCGACCTGGAACTGGCGCAGATTCGCTTGCAAGACACCCATCACCGCGCGCCGCTGGCCGGTATCGTCGCCGACAAGCATGTCGAACCCGGGCAGTTCGTGGTGGCCGGGCAAAAGTTGCTGAGCCTGGTCGCCACCGATCATTTGTGGGTAGTGGCCAACTTCAAGGAGACCCAGATCAGCCGGGTCCGGGTTGGCCAGCCAGCACGCGTCACGCTCGACGCCTTCCCCGACAGGGTATTGCGCGGCCGGGTGCAGAGCCTGGTGCCGGCCACAGGGGCACGCTTCTCGTTGCTACCGCAGGAAAACGCCAGCGGCAACTTCACCAAGGTGGTCCAGCGCCTGCAAGCGCGGATCGAACTTGAGCCGCTTGCGCTGCCTTACCAGGCCGCCATGAGCCAGGGCATGAGCGCCTTGGTCGAAGTCGATACCGGTGATGAGCAACGCTTATGAAATCGCCCTGGCTGGTCGCCTTCAGCGTGACCCTGATCTCGATGATGGAGCTGCTCGACGTCACTATCGTCAACGTTGCCATTCCCAGCCTGATGGGCAGCTTCGGCGCCTCGGTGGATGAAATTTCCTGGGTCTCGACCAGTTACATCGTCGCCAACGTGGTAATCCTCCCGGCCAGTGGCTGGCTGTCGGCCTGGTTCGGCCGGCGCAACTACTACCTGGTTTCCTCGATCCTGTTCGTACTGGCCTCGCTGGGCTGCGCGATGTCCACCGAACTCTGGCAACTGGTGGCCTTTCGGATTATCCAGGGCCTGGCCGGCGGTGGCTTGCTGGGTATCTCCCAGGCGATCATCTACGACGTGTTCCCCAAGGAAAAGGTCAGCACTGGCCTGGCCCTGTACGGGGTCGGGGTAATGATGGGACCGACCCTAGGGCCCTCGGTGGGCGGTTACCTGATTGATGAATTCTCCTGGCACTGGATCTTTCTGATCAACCTGCCGATTGGCGCTGTGGCGATCCTTCTGTCGTGGCTCTGCGTGCATGACTCGATCAACGAGAAACGCCCGCAAAGCATCGACTACATCGGCTTCGCCCTGCTCGCCCTGGGCGTCGGCAGCCTGCAGATCATGCTTGAGCGTGGCGAACACTGGGACTGGCTTGAGTCGGACCTGACTATCGCCTGCCTGTTGCTGGGCAGCTTCGGCCTGCTGGCGTTTTTCTGGTGGGAGCAGCGCGTGGCCACGCCGATCGTCAACATGGCGCTGTTTCGCAACCGCGAGTTCCTCATGGGCTCGATCTGTGCCTTTTGTGTCGGCTTCGGCCTGTACAGCACACTGTTCATGGTGCCGTTGCTGCTGCAGACGCTGCTTGAGCAGAGCGCCTACCAGAGCGGCATGGTGATCTTTCCCGGCGCCCTGGCCAGCGCCGTTAGCACCCTGGTGATCGGCAAGCTGTCCCAGGAAAACAAGGTCGATGAACGGCTGTTCGTCAGCATCGGAATCCTCATCTACGGCTATGCGATGTACCTGCACACCCAGTTCACCCTGCAAAGCAGCCCCGACACCCTGTACTGGCCGCTGATCATCCGCGGGCTTGGTCTGGGCATGATTTTCGTTCCGCTCACCAACCTGGCGATGCGCCAACTGCCTGCACAACTGATCTCGGTCGGCTCGGGGGTGCTCAACCTCATGCGCCAGCTCGGTGGCAGCGTCGGCATCGCCATTGCCGCAACTTTGCTGACGCGCTTTTCCTGGGCGCGCTACCGGCAATTATCCGAGCACGTCACCGAGTCGAGCATCATCGCCAGCGGTTGGGATGTTGCCCGCTACGACCCGCGCGTGCTTTCGCTGGGCACCAGCGATCCCGCTCAGGCGCAAGCCCTGCTGGTCCTGGTCAATACCCGTGAACAGGCACAGATGCTCGGCTTCAGCATGCTTTTCGGCCTGCTCGGCGCAGTCATGCTGATCGGTGTGCCGATGGTCCTGCTGATGCGCAACCCCAAACGAATCGCTCAACCCGAACAGGAAGCCTTGCCGTGCTCGAACAACTCTCGCGAATCCACGCAGGCCTGATGGCCCTGGCACTGCTCGGCAGCAGCCAGCAGGCCCGGGCTGATGACCTCTACCAGCTCTATCAAAAAGCCCTGGCCCATGACATGAAATACGCCGCGGCCATCGAACAGCAACGTGCCAGCAACGAAAAAGAACCCCAAGGCCGCGCCCTGCTGTTGCCCAACCTGTCACTTGAAGGGGGCGCCGCTTGGGTCGACCGCGACGACAGCGGTGCAGCGACACGCAATCGCGACAACTCCAATGCCTACGCACTGGTGCTGATCCAGCCGCTGCTGCGCTGGCAGAACGTGATCGGCCATGACCAGAGCAAGGCGCTGGTGCTGGCCGGGGAAATCAACCTGCAGGCCGCCCGCCAGGACCTGATGCTGCGGGTCGCCGACGCCTACTTTGACCTGCTGCTGGCCGAAGACCTGCTCGGCACCAGCCGCCAGCAGGTGCGCACCCTGCAGGAGCAACGCGGCAAGGCTGAACGCTTCTACCAGGCCGGCTCCGGCACCGAAAGCGAAGTGCAGCGCATCCAGGCCCGCTACGACCTGGCCTATGCCCGGCAGATGGCCGCGCACAACGCCGTGCAATTGCACCAGGAAACCCTGGCGCAGTTGACCGGCAGCGTGCCCGCGTCCCTCGCCCGACTCGACCCGCAGGTGCGTTTTCAGGGGCCGCAACCGGCGTTGATCGGCACCTGGGCCGAGCAGGCGCAACAGCACAACCTCAAGGTCCAGGCGGCGCAGATCAAGCGCCTGGTGGCAGAAAAGGAGATCGACAAGCAACAGGCCGGGCATTTGCCCACGGTCGACCTGGTGGCCGCTCACGGGCGCTTCGCCTCGGTGGGCGGCAGCCTGTACGACGTCACCCTGCCGGAAGAAAAGTACACCCAGACCGTGGTCGGTGTGCAGGTCAGCCTGCCGTTGTACGCTGGTGGCGGCACTACCAGCCGCGGCCGCGAGGCCCGCGCCCTGCACGGTGTAGCCTTGGATGAAGTCGAAGACGCCCGCCGCGAGGCTGGCCTGATGGCGCGCCAGGCCTACCTGACCCTGACCAGCGGCATCAGCCAGTATGCGGCGCTGCAGCAGGCGCTGCGCTCGAGCCAGACCAACCTGACCTCGACCACCCGTGCCTTCGAAGCCGGTGCGCGGATCAGTGCCGATGTGCTGGATGCCGAACAGCAGGTGACCCAAACCGAGCAGCAACTGGCCGAACAGCGTTATTCAATCGTGCTGGCCCAGCTCAGGCTGCTGGCCGCCAGCGGCAGCCTCGGTGATGCCGGTCTGCAAGAAATCAACGCGCTGTTGTCAGCGGGCACTCAAGGGTAGTGGCCGTCGCGGTACTGCGCCGCCACCTCGCGCAAAACCTCGCACAGCCATTGCGCCGGCACTGCCAGGGGCAAGGCGGCGTTGCTGCAGATGCCGACCGAGCCGCCCGGCTCGCTGACGCCCAGGTCCAGCTCGCACAGCTCACCGCGGCCGAGGTCGACGCGCACCGCATCCCGAGGCGCAACCCAGACCGCATCGCTGCCTTGCACATAACGGCGGCTGAGGGCCGGCGACAGGGTTTCCAGGCGCTGCGCGGGTTGCTCGATGGCGCACTGCACGAACAGGCTGTCGGCGTGCTTGCGGATGGTCGTGCCGGCCAGCGGCAACACCAGCGGGTAGCGCCCGACCTGGCTGCGCTCGATCGGCTGGCGGCCCAGCAAGGGATGACCGGGGCGCACCACCAGCGACATCGACTCACTGTACAGGTGCTCGAACATCAGCCCCTGGATTTGCGGGCTGTCGGTCATGCGTCCGATCACCAGGTCCAGTTCCCCCACATGCAATTGCCCGAGCAGGTGCGCGCTGGGGCCGGTGGCAACGCTGACCACCAGGGCGTCATGGCGCTGGTGCAGGCGGCAAAGTACTTCGGGCATCAGCAGGCTTTCGACGGTCGACAGCACGCCGACACGCACCTGGGGCGGCGCATGCTCTTCGCCGCGCAAGGTGCTGACGCCTTCGCGCAGGGCCTGCACGCTGGGGCCGGCGTAGCGCATGAAACGCACCCCGGCCGGGGTCAGCTCGACGCCCTGCTTGCTGCGCTCGAACAGCCGCGTCTGCAGCAGGTCTTCAAGTTCCTTGAGGGTCTTGGAGATGGCCGGCTGACTGATCGCCATGGCATCAGCGGCCTTGGCAAAACTGCCCTGGCGGGCAATCTCGAGAAAGCACAACAGGTGGCGGAATTTGATCCGGGTATCGAGGTTCATCCCCGGAGTTTATCGGGGCTCCGGCAAGACTGCGACCGCTTTGCGGTCGATCGCCGGCAAGACCGGCTCCCACAGGTACTGCATACCCCAGACACTGTGGGAGCTGGCTTGCCAGCGATGAGGCCATCAATAGCGCCCCAGCTCTACCTGCTCGCCACTGATCCGCACCGGCCACACCTGCAACGCCTGCTGCGGATCCTCCAGGCAACGCCCGTCACGCAAGCAGAAATGCTGCTTGTACAACGGTGCCGCCACCACCAGTTCGCCCTTGAGCTCCCCCACCAGCCCGCGGCCGATCACATTGGCCCCGGACCTGGGGTCGTGGTTGTCCACGGCAAACACCGGCGTGGCCTGCCCTGGCAGGTAGAACAGCGCCACCTGGCGGCCGTCGAACCACACCACCACCCCCGACTGGGCGACCAGGTCGGCACGGGTGCAGACCGTCTGCCAGTGTTGCGCCTGAACAGTTATCGCAGCGTTGGACTGGCTCATCAAAGCACCTCCTCGGTGGTCGGGATCAAGTGAAGTTCGCCAGCGCCGATGGGCCGGCGCTGGCCGCGTTCGCGGACAAAGTGCACACCCGGGTCCGGGCGCTGGTCGTTGACGAAGGTACGGAAGCGTTTGAGCTTGTCCGGATCCTTCAGGGCATTGGCCCACTCGCACTCGTAGCGGTCGACCACCTGTTGCATCTGCGCTTCCAGCTCGGCACCCAGGCCGAGGCTGTCGTCGAGGATCACCTGTTTGAGGTAGTCCAGCCCGCCCTCCAGGCTTTCGCGCCACACCGAGGTGCGCTGCAGCTTGTCGGCGGTGCGGATGTAGAACATCAGCACGCGGTCGATGATGCGGATCAGGCTGGCGTCGTCCAGGTCGGTGGCGAACAGTTCGGCATGCCGCGGGCGCATGCCGCCGTTGCCGCAGATGTACAGGTTCCAGCCTTTCTCGGTAGCGATCACGCCGATGTCCTTGCTCTGTGCCTCGGCGCATTCGCGGGTGCAGCCGGACACCGCGAACTTGAGCTTGTGCGGCGAACGCAGGCCCTTGTAGCGGTCTTCCAGGGTCAGGGCCATCTGTACGCTGTCCTGTACGCCGTAGCGGCACCAGGTGCTGCCCACGCAGGATTTCACCGTGCGCGTCGACTTGCCGTAGGCGTGGCCGGTCTCGAAGCCTGCGGCAATCAGTTCGGCCCAGATTTCTGGCAATTCATGCAACTGGGCGCCGAACAGGTCGATGCGCTGGCCGCCGGTGATCTTGGTGTAGAGGTCGTATTTTTTCGCCACTTCGCCGATGACGATCAGCTTCTCGGGGGTGATCTCGCCGCCGGGAATCCGCGGCACCACCGAGTAGGTGCCGTTCTTCTGCATGTTGGCCATGAACGTGTCGTTGGTGTCCTGCAGCGGCACCAGCGACGGGTCCATGATCGGCTGGTTCCAGCACGAGGCGAGGATCGAGCCGACCGTGGGTTTGCAGATATCGCAGCCGACATGGCCGCGCCCATGCTTGGCGAGCATCTCGTCAAAGCTGAGGATGCCCTCGACCCGCACCAGCGCGTACAGCTCCTGGCGGGTGTAGGCGAAGTGTTCGCACAGGCTCTTGTCGACGCTGACGCCGCGGGCGATCAGCTCATGCTCGAACACCTGCTTGAGCAATGCCGCACAACCGCCGCAACCGGTGCAGGCCTTGGTCTGCTGCTTGAGCTGGCCAAGCTCGCCGCAACCGCTGTCGATGGCGGCGCAGATCGCGCCCTTGCTGACGTTGTGGCAGGAACAGATGGTCGCGCTGTCGGGCAAGGCATCCGCGCCCAGTGCCGGCGCGCCGGCCGACTGCGGCAGGATCAGGCCGGCCGGATCGGCTGGCAGGGCAATACCGTTCTGCACGTATTGCAGCAGGGTATCGTAGTAGCTGTTGTCGCCAACCAGCACCGCACCGATCACCTGTTTGCCGCTGGCATCGACCACCAGGCGGCGGTAGGCCGAGGCGGCTTCATCGATAAAGCGATAGCTGCGTGCTCCCGGAGTGGCGCCATGGGCGTCGCCAATGGAGCCGACATCGACGCCGAGCAGCTTGAGCTTGGTCGACATGTCGGCCCCGGTGAAGCTGCCAGCGTCCTCACCGGACAGCGCCGCCGCGACATTGCGGGCCATGCTGTAGCCCGGCGCTACCAGGCCGAACACGCTGCCGTTCCACGAGGCGCATTCACCGATGGCGAAGATCCGTGGGTCGCTGCTGCGACAAGCACTGTCGATCATCACCCCGCCGCGTGGCGCGATGTCCAGACCGCTGCTGCGGCCCAGGGCATCCTGCGGGCGGATACCGGCGGAGAACACGATCAGGTCGGTTTCGAGAAATTCGCCGCCGTCGAAGTTCATCCGGTAGCGATAGTCTTCACCGGCAACGATGGCCTGGGTCGCCCGCGACAGGTGCACGCCAACCCCCAGGGCTTCGATCTGCGCACGCAAGGCCGCGCCGCCTTCGGCATCCAGTTGCACCGGCATCAAGCGCGGGGCGAACTCCACCACGTGGGCTTCCAGGCCCAGGGATTTCAAGGCATTGGCCGCCTCCAGGCCGAGCAGGCCACCGCCGACCACCACGCCCCGGCGTGCACTGTTGGCGGCGGCACGGATGGCATCGAGATCATCGAGAGTGCGATAGACCAGGCGCGCCGCCCCATGCGAGCCTTCGATCGGCGGCACGAACGGATAGGAGCCAGTGGCCAGGACCAGTTGATCGTAAGGATAACGCCCGAGGTGGGTGACCACTTCGCCGCGCGCCCGGTCGATCTCCAGCACCTGCTCGCCCAGGTGCAGGTGAATGCCGTGCCCGGCGTACAAGCCCGCCTCGCCCAGCGCCAGGGTCTCGGCATCGCTGCCACTGAAGTACTCCGACAGGTGCACACGGTCGTAGGCGCGCTGGCGTTCTTCGCCGAACACCCGCACCTCGAAGCGACCCAGGGCACCGCGTTCGATCAGTTGCTCGACGCAGTGATGACCGACCATGCCGTTGCCGACGATGATCAGCTGTTGCCGCGCTTCGATGCTGGTAAACCCATTCATACCCGATCCTCACTCAAGGCCATTCACGGTGGCTTTGCTGCTGGGGGCCAACCCCGAAAAACAAAAAAAGGCGCCTGGAGCCGAAGCTCCAGGCGCCTTTGCCTGGTCGTTTTATGTAGTCCCGGTTGCGAATCGCCATTGACCCGCGAGGACGTTGTACTTAAGCAAAAGCAGGTAGCGTGCCAACTGCCAAAGCCTTTGAAACCGGGGCTTGAGGACTGTCCACCACGGCCGTTATCGACCCAGGCTGGTGCAGCCCTCCCCCTTATGGGGCACTCAGTACACGTCGCGCAGGTAGCGTTTGGCGCGGCTCAGCTCGCTGACATAGGCCTCGGCCCGCTCCACACTCATGCCGCCGTACTGATGCACCACCTGCTTGAGCGCCGCATCGACATCCCTGGCCATGCGCTCGGCGTCACCACAGATGTAGAAATGCCCACCCTCCTCCAGCCAGCGCCAAAGCTCGGCGCCCTGTTCGAGCAGGCGCTGCTGCACGTAGATCTTCTGCGCCTGATCGCGGGAGAACGCGGTGTCCAGGCGGGTCAGGTGGCCGTCGCGCTGCCAGGCCAGCAGCTCGTCGCGGTAATAGAAATCCGTGGCGGCCTGCTGTTCACCAAACAACAGCCAGTTGCGGCCTGTGGCGCCTTCAGCCTGACGCTCCTGGAGGAACGCCCTGAACGGCGCGATACCGGTACCGGGGCCGACCATGATCACTGGCGCCGTACTATCGCTGGGCAGGCGAAAGTGCGCGGTCGGTTGGCTGAAGATTTCTACGCGGCCCGGCTCACCGCGGTCGGCCAGGTAGGTCGAGCACACGCCCTTGCGCTGGCCGTAACGGACGGTGGAAACCGTCAGGTGAACCTGATCAGGGTGCAACTTCTGGCTCGAGCTGATCGAGTACAGCCGCGGCTGCAAGGGTTTGAGCAGGCTCAACCAGGTCTCCAGGCTCAGCTCGGGTGTGCAGCCGTACACCAGGTCGATCAGTTGCTTGCCCCACAGCCAGTCCTTGAGCGCAGCCTTGTTGTGCGGTTCAAGCAACTCGCGCAACTGTGGATTGCCAACCGCGAAGGCCTCGAGCAGCTGCGGGGTAATGCGGGCGATCTCCAGGTGTTGCAACAGCGCCTCGGCCAGCGGCATGTCGGCCTGGCCCTTGAGGCTGACGCAGCGGCTGCCATCGAAGCGGGTGGCGCTCAGCAGTTCGTCGACCAGCGCCGGGCAGTTGCGCGGCCACACGCCCAGGGCGTCACCGGCCTGATAAGTGAAACCGCTGTCGCCCAGGTCGAATACCAGTTGGCGGGTTTCCTTGAGCGCGCCGGGGCCGTTGAGCAGGCGATTGCCGACCAGGGTCGTTGCCAGCGGCCTGGTTTTGCTGAAGCCGGTTGCGGCCGGCGCTGCCACTGGCGCTTCGAGCAGCAGCTGGCCGTGGCCCAGTTTGCCCAGCAGCGCCTGCAGCCATTGCCCGGCCGGTTCATTGAAATCGCCCTCGCAATCGACCCTGTCGAGCAAGCGCTCAGCCCCCAGTTCTGCCAGGCGCTGATCGAGCTTGCGACCAAACCCGCAGAACTGTTCATAGCTGGAATCCCCCAGGGCCAGCACCGCATAAGGCAAGCCGGCGCAGCGTTGAGAATGCTCGCCGTGCAGGCCACGCCAGAATGCCGCGCCGCTGTCCGGCGCGTCACCGTCGCCAAAGGTGCTGGCGATCAGCAGCAGGCTGGCCGGGCTGTCCAACCGCTCCAGGGCCACGTCTTCCATACAGCTCAACTGCACCGGCAAGCCGACCTTGCGCAGGCGCTCGGCACACTGCTCGGCCAGGGCCTGACCGTTGCCGGTTTGCGAGGCCCAGAGCAGCAGGTGCTTGTCCTGTACCGAAACGGGCTGCTGATCGATCTGGACGGCCTCGATACGTTCGCCAGCGACCCGGCTCAGGGCCACCGCGCAATACTTGAAGGCCGGTTGCAGCGACAGCGGATCGACCGCGTCGCTGGTGAGCGCATTGATCGCCAGGTGTTCACCGTAGACGTCGTTCCAGTGGAACGGCGCAAAGCAGTTGCCCGCCAATACCCGGGTGGTGATCCGTGCCGGCAGTACGGCCTGCCCGCGGCGTGAACGGATCTGCACCTGATCCTTTTCAGCAATGCCCAGGCGCTCGGCATCGTCCGGATGAATTTCCACGAACGGCCCGGGGTCAAGCTTGTTCAGCGCCGCCACCTTGCCGGTCTTGGTCAGGGTGTGCCACTGGTGCTGGACCCGGCCGGTGTTGAGCACCAGCGGGAAGTCAGCGTCCGGCAGCTCGGCGCTGGGCAGGCACGGCCGGGCAAAAAAGCGTGCCTTGCCCGTGCGGGTGGGGAAGGCAATGGCAGGTGCCTCGCCTTGCGCATCGCGCAACAGGGCCTGGCTGATACCGTCGTTGCGATAACGCAGCGGGCTGCGATCGTTCTCACGCCCGGGTTCACACGGCCATTGCTGCGGCGTCTCACGCAAAGCGGCATAGCTGACGCCGCGCACATCGTAGCCGGTGGCCGGGTTCCAGGCCTGGCGCAACTCGTTGAACACCGCTTCAGCATTGGCGTAGCTGAACGCCTCGGCATAGCCCATGGCGCAGGCGATACGGGCAATGATCTGCCAGTCGGGCAAGCTCGCGCCCGGCGCCTCGACGGCCTGGTTCATCAGGGTCAGGTTGCGCTCGGAATTGACCATCACCCCCTCGCCCTCAGCCCACAGCGCGGCGGGCAGGAGGATATCGGCGTAGCGGTTGGTCTCGGTGTCGAGGAAGGCATCCTGGGTGATCACCAGCTCCGCCGCCTGCAAACCTTCGATCACTTGTCGGCGGTTGGCGACGCTGGCCACCGGGTTGCTGCAGATGATCCAGCAGGCCTTGATCTGCCCGGCAGCGAGGTTTTCGAACAGCGCCACCGTGCCGTCACCGGCTTCGCTGCGCAGGCTGCCGGTGGGGATCTGCCACAGCTGCTCGACGAAGGCGCGATCCGCCGCGACCAGCGCCGAGCGTTGCCCTGGCAGGCCCGGGCCCATGTAGCCCATTTCGCGCCCGCCCATGGCATTGGGCTGGCCGGTCAGCGAGAACGGTCCGCTGCCCGGCCGGCAAATGGCGCCGGTGGCCAGGTGCAGGTTGCACAGGGCGTTGCTCTGCCAGGTGCCATGGATGCTCTGGTTCAGGCCCATGGTCCAGCAGCTCATCCACTCCTGGGCCTGGCCGATCCAGTTGGCGGCCTGGCGGATATCGGCTTCGCGCAGCCCGGTGATAGCAGCGACCCGCTCGGGTGTGTAGTCCTGTAAAAAGGCCGGCATATCCTCCCAGCCTTCGGTGTAGCGCTGGATGAAATCGGCGTCGCACTGACCGTTTTCCAGCAACAGGTAGAGCAGGCCATTGAGCAACGCCAGGTCGGTACCCGGCTTGATCTGCAGGAACAGGTCGGCCTTGTCGGCGGTAGCGCTGTGCCTGGGGTCGACGACGATCAGCCGGGCACCGGCCTTGAGCCGGTCGAGCAAACGCAAAAACAGGATCGGGTGACAATCGGCCATGTTCGCGCCGATCACCAGGAACACCTCGGCGCGGTCAAAATCCTGGTAGCTGCCCGGCGGCCCATCGGCGCCCAGCGACAGCTTGTAGCCGCTGCTGGCGCTGGCCATGCACAGGCGCGAGTTGGACTCGATATGCCGGCTGCGGACAAAACCCTTGGCCAGTTTATTGATCAGGTACTGGGCCTCCAGCGACATCTGCCCGGAGACATAGAACCCCAGGGCGTCGGGCCCATGTTCATCAATGATCGCCCGCAGGCGCTGTGCTGCCTGTTCGATAGCGGTATCGATGCCGCTCTGCACCGGGTCGCGCTGACGCTGGTCGCGCAAGTAAGCGTGCTCCATGCGCCCGGACTCGCGCAGCGGTTGATGGGCGGTCAGACCCTTGGTGCACAGGCGGCCAAAATTGCTGGGGTGCAGCTTGTCACCACTGACCTTGGTCACCCGCCCGCCTTCGACGCTCATGACGATGCCACAACCGACGCCACAATACGGGCACACGCTGCGCACGCTGGTGCTGCTCATCGGCCTACCTCCTGATTGCGCAAACAAAAAGGCGCCCTGCTGCCCCCGGCTTGAATGAACAAGCGGGGCAACACGGCGCCTTTGTCGTGAACGGGGCAATCTGCGTTGATTGCCGGATACTCAAGCTGTAGCAAGGGCCGCGCCAGAATGGCCGGAGCCTTGCGTTACGGGGCTCAGGCACTTGGCGGCGCCGGGCAGCCTGCACCGCAATGGGCCCGCTTGCACCATCGGATGGCACTGCCACCCGGCGAGGCTTTATCATTGGCGCACATTCCGAGAGACGAAATACCTTCCCCCATGAGCCAAGTGGTCCTCAAAAACGCCGAACAGCTGGCCCTGATGCGCAATGCCGGGCAATTGTTGAGCCAGGTGTTCGCCCACCTCGACAGCTTCATCGCCCCCGGGGTCAGCACCCTGCAGATCAACGACCGGGCCGAGGCCTTTATCGTCGATGTGCTCAAGGCGCGCCCGGCGAGCAAGGGCCAGTACGGCTTCGCCTATTCGCTGAACACCTCGGTCGACCATGTGGTGTGCCACGGCGTGCCGCATGCCGACGAGGTGCTCAAGGCCGGCTCCATCGTCAATGTCGACATCACCCTTGAGCACGGCGGCTACATTGCCGACTCGTCGAAGATGTATTGCCTGGGGCAGATCGATGCCGCCGCCCGGCACCTGGTCGACACCACCTATGCCGCGCTCTGGCAGGGCATCCGCCAGGTACGCCCGGGAGCGACCCTGGGCGATATCGGCTACGCCATCCAGCGCCATGCCGAAGCGGCTGGCTACAACGTGGTGCGCGAGTACTGCGGCCATGGCATTGGTCGGCAGATGCACGAGGCGCCCGAGGTGCTGCACTACGGCCACAAGGGCAGCGGCCTGCAGCTCAAGCCAGGCATGGTGTTTACCATCGAACCGATGATCAACCAGGGCGGGCGCGGGGTGCGCACCCTCAAGGATGGCTGGACGGTGATCACCCGCGACCGCAGCTTGTCGGCGCAATGGGAACACACCATCGCCGTCACCGCCGAGGGCTTTGAGGTGCTGACCCTGCGCGAGGAAGAGCGCGCCATGCTGGCCAGCGCCTAAGTCGGCGAATCCGGTTTGCCGCGCACCGCGCGGCTCTCTACAATCCGCGCCATTACGGCCGGCACCCGCACATTCCCCTACCGGCCCCGGAGCTTTTTCATGGAAGAAATCGAGCAGCACTGGCTGTACGCCCTTTCCGCCCCCATGGCCGCCCTCAACGGCGCCAGCTACACCGCCGCGACCTACTTCGAGACCTACGACGAAGACGAGACCGACCTTAAAAAGTGGTGGGGCATCAACAATCGCCAGGAGTTGCTGAACATGCTCAGCATGGCCGACACCGGCCACGCCCTGGAGCTCAAGGACGCCTACTGGCAAGCCGCGCGCTGCCTGCCCAGCGAATGGCCGCAGGTGCTTGAAGCGCTGACACCGCGCAAGCGCATCCAGTACGAGTTCGCCCGGCGCACCCTGGCCGACTGCGGCCAGGGCGGCGTGCGCGCCTGGGACCTGGGGCGCATGGGTTATCTGCTGCGGGCAGGGTTGCGCAAGGGCTACCTCAGCATCGCTGAAAGCCACTGGCTGCAAGGCCGCCTGGCCCTGCGTGCACGGCACTACTACAACAGCTGGGACCGCTACCTGGCCGGCTACCTGTTTGGCAAGGCGCTGTGGAACTGCTCCAGCGCCAGCGACGAAGAACTGGCGCAGTGCCTGGAGCGCCAGGGCAGCGAACACTGGAACCGCTGCATCATGATGAACCTGAGCCAGGACGCCCTGGGCTTTTTCGCCAGCATCCCCTGGGAGCTGCCGCTGAACCTGCCGGAACGCCCCGACACCCTGCAAGGAGGCTGGTCATGAGCTGCTGGATTCGCCTGGGCATCGAGCCGACCAACGACCCCGATGTCATCCGCGGCGCTTACCGCGCGCTGTTGCCGCAGCACCACCCGGAAACCGACCCGCAGGGTTTCCAGGCCCTGCGCGAGGCTTACGAGCACGCCCTGCGCCTGGCCCGCGACGAGCAGGATGAGGCCCCTGAGCACGACGAGCCGGTGCTGGTGCGCAATGCACTGATCGAACAGACCATGAGCGACTTTTCCAAGCTGCTCGGCGACCCGACCCGCCGCTTCGACCCGCCAGCCTGGCAGGCCTTCATCGATGGTTTCGCCAGCCTGACCCTGGGTGACCAGGAACAGGTCAGCTGGCACTTGCTGTACAAGCTGATGGAGACCGGCCCGTTGTCGCACGCCTGCGTGCAACTGATGGCCAGGCACCTGGGTTGGGAAAACGAGGTACTGCGCCTGGAAGATCCGCGCCAGGCTGATGAATTTCTTGAACGCATCAGCGAGCCGGACCCGTTTGACACCGGCGTGATGAAGCACTGGTCGATAGAAGCGCAAATAGAAACCCTGTGGTTCGCCAGGAACCTGGATTTCCTCTACCACACCCGGCCGCTGTTCGAGTTCGAGAGCTTCGTCACCCTGCACACCTGCCTGCCGTTCCCGGATGACCCGGCCTTTATCCAGCGCCTGATGGTCAAGCTGTGCCAGGCCGGCATCGGCAGTACCAGCTTCTTTGCCATGATCGCCGAGCAGCAACGCCAGGCACCGGACGATATCGACCTGCTGTACCTGCTCGCCTGCCAGGCCAGCGACACCGGCCAGGAAGAACTCGCCCGCCAGTGCTGGACCCGCCTGTGGTGCGAGCACCAGCACCCGGAAGCGGGACGCTGGCTGCTCAACCTGTGCGCCCAGCACCAACCGCAGCGCCTGCCGCTGTTGATCCAGGCCCTTGATCGCCTGGAGCCGGTGTACCAATGGCCACAAGACTTGAACGATCTGGCGCAGATCTGGGGCAGCCCGTCGCAGCGCCCGGAAACCCTGACACGCTGGTTCGAAGCCGCACGTGACGAGCACGAAGGCATCGCCGGGATTTTCGTCAAATGGCGCCTGGACGGCAAAGACGAACTGCCGCTGCTGGCCTGGCTGCTCGACGACCAGCCGGATCGCCAGCTGCAGCGCCTGTACCGCCACGCCTGGGCGCTGCACCGTGGTGACAGCGGCCTGCTGCGGCAGATCATGGCCGAGCCGCTGGGCGACGACCCGCTGGATCAACTGATCATCGAAGGCTTCAAGTACCAGGCCGAGCAACAGTTGCGCTGGCTCGAGCAGTCACCGCTGGCCCTGGCCCTGACCGCCTTCATCAACAGCCCTTCGCCACAGCCGCAACTGCCCGAAGTGCTCTGCGAAGGCAGCGGCCTGTCGGTAGCCCGCGACTGGCTGCGGCGGATGCGCAGCTACCCGGCCGCCACCCTGCCCAAGCTGACCGCGCTGATCAAGCCGGCCAACCTGATGCCGACGCCTTTCGGCGTGCAGCTGCTTTCGGACCTTGCCGAAGCCGGCATCGAACTGCCGCGCCCGCCTGCCGACGATGGTCTGTGGACCTGGCACCGGCAGAACCTGTTCATGCTCGCCCTGGTTGACCAGCCCCAACGCTGGCTGGCGATGGTGCCAGCGCAGTTGCTGGCCAGCCTGCCATACCCGGCCGGCCATCCGTTCGCCGGCCTGCAGCAGTTGCTGCTACGCCTGCAGGGCCAGCAAGGCAACGTCGATGGCCTGCTCGGCTGGCTGGATGACAACGACCCGCTGCAAGGCTTTATCGGCCAGCGCCTGTCGACGGTGCAGCAAGCCCTGGACAGCGCCAAGCTGCCCAGCAACCTGAAACTGTACGCCTGCCTGGAAAACGACCCGCACGCCTTCGATGATGACGTACTGGGCATGATGGTGCTGTGCGCCATTCTCTATCACGACCCGAGCCTGAACGCCGAACAGCATGGCAGCCTGCTGCGGCGCATCTCGACCCTGACCTGCCCGGATGCCTGGTTCGAACCGTTTCGCAACGGCCTGATCAAGGGCGAGCCGGTGCGCCCGCCGCGCAAGGTGCTGGAGGAAGACGAGCTGATCAACAGCACGCTGTTCTACAGCATGCTCGACAGCCTCAAGGACCTGGCGCGTTACGGCAGCGCCGGGGTGCCGCGGGCCAAGGTGCTCAAGGAATTGCAGCGCGGCAAGGATTACCCGGGCATGGACGCCGGCATTCGCGCAGCCCTGACCGCCTTGTTGTCGTGGTCCGAGCGCCTGCTGCTGGCCAACTCCGGCAGCCAACCGGTACCGGCCTCGCACGTGTGGAAAATCGGTAGCCGCCTGGGCCGCAAGGGTTACGGCGTGCAGGTAGTCGCCAGCATCCTTCTCGGGCCGATCCTGACCCTGATGGCCAGCAGTGCAGTCGAGCAGATCTTCTTCGGCCTGCTGTTCGTCGGCCTGCTCGGCAGCGCCACCCTGCGCCGCCTGCACGACATTGGCCGGGGCATCCCGATGATGATCATCTTCGTGATGCTGATCCCGTTCCTGCACTTCTTGCCGCTGGTGCTGCTGCTCCTGCCGGGCGAACCGCTGCCCAACCGCTACGGCGTGCCGCCCGTCAATCAGCCGCAGGACAACCTGCAGGGTGGCCTGCAAGCCGCCCTGCGACGGCTCAACGGTCAGTAACGCATGTCGTCCAGCGCCTCGATGAGGCGCTGGCGAGCGCCGGCGATCTCGGTCGACTCCTGGCCGGCCAGGATCGCGCTGAACTCATTGAGCCAGTCGCCGATCGCATCGCGTTCAGCCCCCAGGCTCTGCGCCCAGGCCCGCTCCAGGCGTGCCAGCAAGGTGCGGTTGGGCAAGGCATCGCGCGGGTGGATCTTCAGCCCGGCAAGGCGTTCGTGGCTGGCTTGGCGCGCGTCGTCATCCAGCCCGGTGGGGCTGCGATCGATCACGTGACTGAACTGCTCGCGAGTCTGCGGCAAGGTCACATCGACTTCCAACAGGCCGTTGATGTCATAGCTGAAGCGCACGTCCAGGCGCTGGATCTTGCCGTTCGGGGTCAGCGGGATCTTGAAGGAATCGACAAAGATGTTGTCTTCGACCCAGGGCCGCTCGCCTTGATAGACGCGGATGCTGATGGCTGTCTGTTCAATATGAGTGCTGTAGAACGGCTTGATCCGTGACGTAGGGATCACGGTATTACGGTCGATGATCGGCGCAAAGATCTCGGTCTGGTATTCGCCATCCATCGCGGCGATACCCAGGGTGTAGGGGCAGACATCGGTGAGGATCAGCTCTTCGATCGCCGAATCGCGCGCCTTGCACGCCGCCTGGGTGGCAGCACCGAGGGCAACGATGGTGTCCGGGTCGAGGTAGCGGTAAGGCAGGCGGCCGAACAGGGTCGAGACCATCTGCTGGATTACCGGCATGCGCGTGGCACCGCCGACCAGCACCAGGCTGTCGAGGTCGCTGGCGCGCAGGCGTGCATCGCGCAGGGCCTGCTCGATCGGTGCACGAATCCGCGCCAGCAACGGCGCCCAGATCTTCTGCGCACGGGCTTCATCGAGCGACCAGTGGCGGCTGACGCCGTCACCGTTCCAGCTCAAGTGCTGCTCGCCCTCGCCCAGCTTGCACTTGAGCTGCTCGATGGCATCGGCAAGGCTGGCCAGGGCCTGGGGCGCAAGCATCGCCGGCTTGAGTTGCCAGTGCTGCAGGCAGGCCTGCAGCAAGGCGCCGGTAAAATCTTCGCCGCCGAGGAAGTTGTCGCCGGTCGAGGCATGCACCTCGATCAGCGGCAGCGCGTATTCCAGTACAGTCACGTCGAAGGTGCCGCCACCGAGATCGAAGATCAATGTGCGTTCGAATTTCTGCTCGTGCAGGCCGTAGGCCATGGCTGCGGCGGTCGGTTCGTTGATCAGGCGCTGGACTTTCAGGCCGGCAAGCTCGGCGGCAAAGCTGGTGCGCTTGCGCTGCTCGTCGCTGAAATAGGCCGGCACGGAAATCACCGCTTCGCTGATCGGGCAACCGAGAAACGCTTCGGCATCGGCCTTGAGTGCACCGAGCACCAGCGCCGACAGTTCTTCGGGGCTGAATACCTGGTCACCGAGGGTGATCTTTTTTTCGCTGCCCATGAAGCGCTTGAAGGCGGCGGCGGTGCGTTGCGGATGGGTAGTCAGGCGTGAGCGTGCGGCCTTGCCGACCAGGATGCTGCCGTCTTCGTCGAGGCTGACCACCGAAGGCGTGAGCACGTCGCCAAGGGCGTTGGGGATCAGTTGTGCCCGGCCATCCTGCCAGACCGCCACCAGGCTGTTGGTGGTGCCCAGGTCGATACCCAGCATTGGCGCCGGGGAAGTGCTTGCATCCTGCATGTTCGTTCTCTTGCTCAGAAGTGGTGCTGGCACGGAGCAAAACAGTAGCGTCCCAGCGTACTGGTGGATTCTGGACGAATTCCAGAAACAAAAAAAGCGACCCTAAGGTCGCTTTCTTTGTTGCTTCCGGGTGTTCAGTGGGCCCTGGAAGCTAAATATGGCGCAGCGGACGGGACTCGAACCCGCGACCCCCGGCGTGACAGGCCGGTATTCTAACCGACTGAACTACCGCTGCGCGATACACTGAGAAGTGGTGGGTGATGACGGGATCGAACCGCCGACCCTCTGCTTGTAAGGCAGATGCTCTCCCAGCTGAGCTAATCACCCTTCGTCTCGGTGTGGCGCGCATTCTACGGAGCACCGAACACTCTGGCAAGCACTTTTTTAAAAAAATTTTTGAGGCGTTCCAAAGACTTAGCGGTGCTTGGCCTGAAGTGCCCGCTCGGAGTTTAATGCCCTCCTTATGTGTTGAGGAGAGATTCACCCCATGTGGTTCAAAAACCTGCTGACCTACCGCCTGACCCAGGACATTTCGTTCGACCCCGAGGCACTGGAAACCGCTCTGGCCAGCAAGCCGGCTCGCCCATGCGCCAGCCAGGAGTTGACCACTTACGGCTTCGTCGCCCCGTTCGGCAAAGGTGAAGACGCACCG
Source organism: Pseudomonas sp. JV241A (assembly GCF_900275665.1). Lineage (NCBI taxonomy): Bacteria > Pseudomonadati > Pseudomonadota > Gammaproteobacteria > Pseudomonadales > Pseudomonadaceae > Pseudomonas > Pseudomonas sp. JV241A. The sequence continues at coordinate 82,265 of NZ_OPYO01000012.1, read as the reverse complement.
CTGGTGCATGTCAGCGGCGACTTCCTGCTGATTGCCGCGCGTAAAGAAGAGCGCATCCTGCCGGGCAGCGTCGTGCGCGATGCGGTTAAAGAGAAGATCGACGAGATCGAAGCCGAGCAGATGCGCAAGGTCTATAAGAAGGAGCGCGACCAGATCAAGGACGAGATCATCCAGGCCTTCCTGCCGCGCGCCTTTATTCGCCGCTCGATGATCTTCGCCGCCATCGCCCCCAAGCAAGGCCTGATCCTGGTCAACTCGGCCAGCGCCAAGCGTGCCGAAGACCTGCTGTCGACCCTGCGTGAAGTCATCGGCTCGCTGCCGGTGCGCCCGGTGACTGTGAAGATCGCCCCGAGCGCGACCATGACCGACTGGGTCAAGACCCAGCAGGCCGCGCCTGACTTCTATGTACTGGATGAGTGCGAGCTGCGCGACACCCACGAAGACGGCGGCATCGTCCGTTGCAAGCGCCAGGACCTGACCAGCGACGAGATCCAGCTGCACCTGGGCACCGGCAAGGTGGTCACGCAACTGTCGCTGGCCTGGCAGGACAAACTGTCGTTCGTGCTCGACGACAAGATGGTCATCAAGCGCCTGCGCTTTGAAGAGCTGCTGCAGGACCAGGCCGAAGAAGACGGCGGCGACGAGGCCCTGGGCCAGCTCGATGCCAGCTTCACCCTGATGATGCTGACCTTTGGCGAGTTCCTGCCGGCGCTGTTCGAGGCGTTGGGTGGGGAGGAGATTCCGCAGGGGATCTGACTTTAAGCTGCAAGCTTCAAGCTTCAAGCTGCAAGAAAGAGCAACAGCCACGCGCGCTGCCTTTGCTTGCAGCTTGTAGCTTGCAGCTGATAGCTTGTGCCCCCTGTGAGGACGGCCTCACGACGCACCGCGTGACCATTCCGGGGACGGCCCCATCACTTGATGGAGACTCTGCATGTCCTGGATCATCCTGTTTTTCGCCGGCCTGTTCGAAGTCGGCTGGGCCGTCGGCCTGAAGTACACCGACGGCTTTTCCCGCCCCCTGCCCACCGTCCTCACCGTCGGCGCCATGGTCATCAGCCTCGGCCTGCTGGGCCTGGCCATGAAAGAACTGCCGCTGGGCACCGCCTACGCGATCTGGACCGGAGTCGGCGCAGTCGGCACGGTGATCGCCGGGATCATCCTGTTCGGCGAATCCATGGCCCTGGTGCGTCTGGTCAGTGTGGCGCTGATCATCTGCGGCCTGGTCGGGCTCAAGGTCAGCGCCAGCTGACCCAGCCCTGCCCCTTCAGCGTGAGTCGCCGCGCAGCTCGCTGACCCGCTCACGCAGCAACGCCGGTTCCGCCGCCTCTACCGGGACGGCAGAACCGGCCACCAGGGTCACCCGCGACCACAAGCGGCGGAAGAACCCCTTGGCCGGGTCGCGGCTGAAGAAACTCCCCCACAAGCCCTGCAACGCCAACGGGATCACCGGCACCGGCGTCTGCTCGATGATCCGGCTCACACCGCCCTTGAACTCGTCGATTTCACCGTCGGTGGTCAGCTTGCCTTCAGGGAAGATGCACACCAGCTCTCCATCGGCCAGATACGCAGCGATCTGCTTGAACGCGCGCTCGTAGGTCTCGGCATCTTCGCTGCGCCCGGCAATCGGAATCGCCCCGGCGGTGCGGAAGATGAAGTTGAGTACCGGCAAGCGGTAGATCTTGTAGTACATGACGAAGCGGATCGGCCGACGTACCGCGCCACCGATCAGCAGTGCATCGACGAACGACACATGGTTGCAGACCAACAGTGCTGCGCCCTGATCAGGAATCTGCTGCAGGTCACGGTGCTCGACGCGGTACATGGAATGGCTGAGCAGCCAGATCATGAAACGCATGGTGAACTCGGGGACGATGCGGAAGATATAGAAATTCACCGCGATATTGAGCAGCGACACCACCAGGAACAGTTGCGGGATGCTCAGTTCCAGGAAGCTCAGCAGCACCACGCTGAAGATCGCCGAGACCACCATGAACAGTGCATTGAGGATGTTGTTGGCGGCAATCACCCGCGAGCGCTGATCCACCGGGGTACGTGACTGGATCAGTGCATACAGCGGCACGATATAGAAGCCGCCGAACACACCCAGGCCGAGAATCGACCCCAGCACCCACCAGGCCTGGCCGATGCCCAGTACCGCCAGCCAGTCGTAAGGCGCGGCCGCCGGCAGGATCTCGCCGGAGTGCCACCACCAGAGCAGGCCGAACAGGCTCAGGCCGAAAGAGCCGAACGGCACCAGGCCGATTTCCACCTTGTGCCCGCTCATGCGCTCGCACAACAGCGAACCGACGGCGATGCCCACCGAGAACAGGGTAAGGATCAGGGTCACCACGGTCTCGTCGCCGTGCAGCCATTGCTGGGCGTAACCGGGGATTTGCGTCAGGTACACCGCGCCGATGAACCAGAACCATGAGTTGCCGACGATCGAGCGCGACACCGCGGGTGTCTGCTGAAGGCCCATGCGCAGGGTGGCCAGGGTCTGGCTGGCGATGTCCCAGTTGATTTTCAGCTCCGGTGTAGAAGCTGCGGCGCGCGGGATGCTGCGACTGGCCAGGTAGCCCAGCACGGCCACCAGCACCACCGCCGACGCAGCCCAGACGCCGTAATCGGCGCTGGACATCAACACCCCGGCACAAATGGTGCCGGCGAGGATCGCCAGGAAGGTGCCCATTTCCACCAGGCCGTTGCCGCCGACCAGCTCTTCCTCGCGCAGGGCCTGGGGCATGATCGAGTACTTCACCGGGCCGAACATGGCCGAATGGGTGCCCATGCCGAACAACGCCAGGAGCATCAGCAAGGGCATCTGGGTCATGATGCCAATGGCCCCGACCGCCATGATCGCGATCTCGGCCAGCTTGATCACGCGGATCAGCGCGTCCTTGGCGTATTTCTCACCGAACTGCCCGGCCAGCGCCGAGAACAGGAAGAACGGCAGGATGAACATCAAGGCGCAGGCGTTGACCCAGATGGCAGTGTCCTGGCCGTGGGGGCTGGCGATCTTGTAGAGAAACAACAGGATGACCGACTGCTTGAACAGGTTGTCGTTGAACGCACCCAGCGACTGGGTGACGAAGAACGGCAAGAAGCGCCGTTTGCCAAGCAGGCTGAATTGTGAAGATTGACTCATCGTCCGTGTACCTGAGTGGGGCTTTGTTATTGGATACGCGCAGGCCGCACAAAGCCACAAACCCCCAGGTAAATGCAATCTACTTGTTCAGACCGGCAATGCATGGCGACACGAACAGCTCACCGTGCCAGGCGCCGCGCAGGGTCAGGGCGGTGACCAGCAGCCAGAGTGCGGCCAGCGCCACCACCAGCAGCATGCCCAGCTCATGGAAGAAGCCCAGGCCCAGCCAGGCCGCCAGTTTCAGGGTGGCCAGGGTGTACACACCGAGCGGGAAGGTAAAGCCCCACCAGCCGAGGTTGAACGGCATGCCGTGGCGGATGTAGCGCAGGGTGATCAGCACCGCCGTCAGTAACCACCACAGGCCCGCACCCCACAACACGATGCCGGCAATCAGGCCCAGGCCGCGGGCGACTTCACCCAGGTTACCAAGGCCGTTTGCAGCGAAGATCGCCGGGGCATCGGCCCCCAGCAGCAACATGCCCAGGGCGCCGGTACCGATCGGCCCCAGGGCCAGCCAGCTCGACGCGGCCATGTTGGCCTGCGGCAGTTTGTGCAGGGCCATGCGCAGCATGAGGATGGTGAGGATGCTGAACGCCACCGGCAACGACACCGCCCACAGCACATAGCTAGTGATCAGCACCTGAAATTGCGCGTGCGCATCCACCAGGTGCGGCGCCAGCAGGCCGCCGCTGGCAGCGGCGACTTCCGCGGCCACTACCGGCAGCAGCCACACGGCGGTCATCTGGTCGATGCTGTGTTCCTGGCGGGTGAACATCAGGTAGGGAATGGCCACGCCGCACAGCAGTGCCAGGCCGACGTCGAACCACCACAGCGCCTCGACCCAGGGCAGGATGCCCTCGCCCCAGCGATTGATGCCGAACACCAGGCAACCGTTGAGGATGGTCGCCAGGCCCATGGGGATGGTGCCGAAGAACATCGATACGGTGGAATGGGCGAAGATCCGCCGCGCTTCATCAAAGAACAGCACCCAGCGCGCGGTGTACAGCAGGGTAAACAGCACGAACAGGCCGATGGTCAGCAACCACAGGGATTCGGCCAAGGCGTGCAGGCCGGGTACATCGACCTGCGCCAGGGCCAGGGCGAGCACGCCGGTGCCCATGGTCGCGGCGAACCAGTTGGGGGTGAACTGACGGATCACTTCACGCGGATGCGCCAGCTGGCTCAGCGGGCGTAACGGCGAGGTGCGGGTTTGGCTGCAAGGCATGATGAATTCTCCTGTCCTCCGGTGAGGTTGAGTTCATCTTATGCTGGGAAAATATATCTATATAACGGGTAATTTCTCTATCTGTTATCGGTTTTACCAATATACAAATTGCCTTGCACAAGGCGTATGCTCAGCGCCGATAACAACAAGGACGTCGTTAATGCTCACCGCCATCAAACGCTATGCACCGCAAGTTCGTCTGCTGCTGGCGACCACCTTCACCCTGACCCTGGCCCGGGCGATCACCCTGCCCTACCTGGTGGTCTACCTTGCACAGAACTTCGCCCTGGACATCAGCGGCATCGGCCTGATGATCGGCGGCGCGCTGATCGTCGCCTCATTGCTGAGCCTGTACGGCGGCTACCTGATCGATACCCTGCGCAGCTACACGGTGATCATCGCCGCGACCCTGACCTTTACCCTGGCCTTCATTGGCGCGGTGGTCAGCCGCGAGCTGAGCCTGTTCTTCATCTGCCTGGTGCTGATCAACCTGGCCCTGGCGGTGGTGGACATCGCCGCCAAGGCCGGCTTTTGCGCGCTGCTGCCGCTGGAGGAGCGCAGCGAAGTGTTCTCGATCAAGTACACCCTGAGCAACGTCGCCTACGCGGTCGGGCCCTTCGTCGGCGTGGCGCTGGTGCTGCTGGATGATCACCTGCCGTTTTTGCTCTCGGCGCTGCTCGGCCTGGCCATGTGCCTGAGCTACCGGCGCTGGGGCGAGCGCGCGGCGCGGGCGCGGGTCGAAGGCAGCGAACAGGCCGGGTTTCTCAGTGTTGGCGTGCAACTGGTGAAAGACCGCCGGCTGATCTGCTTCACCCTCGGCGGTGCCCTCAGTGCGGTGGTGTTCGGCCAGTTCACCGCCTACCTGTCGCAGTACCTGGTGGTGACCAGCAGCGCCAGCGAAGCGGCGCGCTACATCAGCTACCTGGTGGCGACCAACGCGGTCACGGTGATTGCCTTGCAGTATGTGATTGGCCGGCGCATCAGCAGCCGCCAGCTGATGCCCTGGCTGATCGCCGGCATGACGCTGTTCCTGGTCGGCCTGCTGGGATTCTCGCTGGCCCAGTCGCTGCTGGTCTGGTGCCTGGCGATGCTGGTGTTCACCCTCGGCGAGATCATCGTCATCCCTGCCGAGTACATGTTCATCGACAGCATCGCCCCGGAGCATCTGCGCGGGGTGTATTACGGCGCGCAGAACCTGTCCAACCTCGGCGCGGCGCTGGGCCCGGTGATCTGCGGCTTTGCCCTGGCGCACCTGGTGCCGGTGGCGACCTTTTACCTGTTGATCGGTTCGGTGCTGTTGGCGGCGCTGTTTTATTACCTGGGGGCTCGGCGAACGCCGAATTAAAGCATCGCGGGGCAAGCCCGCTCCCACTGGCTCTGCAGTGAACCCGTGGGAGCGGGCTTGCCCCGCGATGAGGCCAGTACCGTCAGCCGCGGGCTCGGTATTGCGATCCTGAACGAGCTCGATAAACCCACAACCAGCAGCGACAAATCGCAATGCCGTAAGTGTTTTCTGTCAGACCGTTCTGAATCATACTTCCGGCGCCGTTGCTCTGTTGTGCCATGTCCGTCATGGACCTAGGCTGCTGTCGTCGTTGGAAAATCCAATGAGCGGATTTAGCAGTCCGAGAATGACAGAGATCTACGAACACCCCTGTTATGGCGGTTGTACGTGGGGCACCTTCGGGTGCGCCGGTTCTCTGTCACCGGTCTGCTAACCCGCGTACAGCTGCCACCTTTCGTTTAGCAGCGAAAGATGGTTGCGCCACTGACAGAGGTTACCCATGAAGAAAATCGTCCCCGATCCCCCTAGTCTCGACCTGACCGAGACGACCACCGCGAGCACATCGTTCGGCACCAACCGCATGTTCAGCGTCCGCGAAGGCATACCTGCCGAAGAGGCCCTGCTGCACGCAGGCCAACTTCTGCGCTGCGCCGAAGCCACAGTGAGCGATGCGCTGGATCATCTCACCCTCAACGACCGCTCAATCGTCGCTGGCGCAGGCCAGCATATCGAGACTGCCCGCGCGCTGATCGATGCGGTGATTGATGGGGGTGGCGTGCAACGGATTTTCTCGGACTAAAAGCATCGCGGGGCAAGCCCGCTCCCACAGAGGATCAATGAAATCCTGTAGGAGCGGGCTTGCCCCGCGATGAGGCCAACACAGTCAGCCGCGGGACAAAGCCCGCACCGGCAAGCTCAGAATCGCTGCCACGGCACACAATATGATCACCCCCAACGCATAAACCTCCCCGGTCGGCACCAGGCCGAAGCTGCGCACCATCCACCCGGCCAGCATGGCCGGCACACAGAAGGCCAGGTAGCTCAGCACATAGAATGTCGCCATCAGCCCGGCACGCTCGTGGGCCTCGGCCAGCGGCATGATGCTGCGTAGCGCGCCCAGGAAGCTCGCGCCAAAGCCGACGCCGGTGACCACCGTGGCCATGAAAAACAGCCCCAGTTCACCGCGATGCAACGCCAGCAGGATCAACAGCATCCCAGCCGGCAACACTCCAGTGCCCAGGCGCAGGATCTGCCCGGCCGGGCGCAGTCGCAGGTGGTAGATCGCCACGGCGCCGGTCACCGTCAACGCCGCCACCAGCCCGCCGCCCACCAGGTTGGAGGTCGCCCCGGTCGCCTCGCGCGCCAGTGACGGCGCCAGCGACAGGAAGAACCCGCCCAATGCCCAACCGGCAACGTTCACCGGCAACATCCGCCACACCGCTGCCCGCGCCTGGGGCGGTACATGCAGGGCTGGGCGCAACGATGCCAGGGCGCCGGGCTGGCGGCTGACGCTCTCGGGCAAATGCCACACCAGCAACGCCTGCGCCACAAACAGGCCAAGCAACAGCCCGTACGCCAAGCGCAACGGCCAAGGCGCAAACTCCACCAGCAAACCAGTACCCAGCGCACCGCTGGCCATGCCGAGCAAGGGGGTCAGGCTGTTGACCAGCGGCCCCTGTTCCCGGTCGATATCCAGCAACGCGGCCCCCAGCACACTGGTGGCCATACCGGTGGCAAAGCCTTGCAGGATCCGCGCCGCGATCAACCCACTGACACTGTCGGCCTGCAGGAACAACAGCATGGCGACGCTTTCCAGTACCAGCGCGGTAAAGATCAACGGCCGCCGCCCCAGGTAGTCCGACAGCGAACCGACCGTCAACAGCGCCGCCAACAGGCTCACGGCATACACGGCGAAGATCAGCGTCAGGGTCACCGCCGAGAACTGCCACGCTTGCTGGTACAGGTGATACAAGGGCGTGGGGGTGCTCGACGCCGCGAGAAAACCAAGCAGAGCAGTGGCCAGAAACACCAGACGAAAACGCCGCGAGGCCGGGGCTTTGAACAACATGAACATGGTCAGCACTCCGCTAAAGCAATTATTTAGCTTTTGCGCAGTCTGCTCGCCTTCATTCCTTAACGCAAACCCTTTGTGTTAAGGTCGACCGATGGCGATTAAAGAAGGTATCCGCACGGGTGGGCGCAGCGCCCGTGTTCAGGCATCGGTACATGCGGCGGTACGCGAGCTGCTCAAAGAGCAGGACCGCGCGAGCCTGACCGTGCCGCAAATTGCTGCCCGCGCCGGCGTCACCCCGTCGACCATCTACCGGCGCTGGGGCGAACTGGCGGCCTTGTTGGCCGATGTCGCCGTCGAGCGTGTGCTGCCCGACGTGGCGCCGCTGGACACCGGCGAGCTACGCGCCGACCTGCGCGCCTGGACCGAGCAATACCTCGACGAAATCACCTCCGAGCCAGGCCGCAACCTGATGCGCGACGTGCTCAGCAGCGCCTGCCCGGGTTACTGCACCAACATCCTGCGCGGGCAGTTGCAGGTCATTCTCGATCGTGCCCAGGCGCGCGGCGAGGCCTTGCCAGACATCGAGCACCTGCTCGATTTGCTCGTCGCGCCGACCGTCTACCGTACCTTGTTCGCCGAAGCCCCGCCGACCCTGGAACAGCTCTACCGCCTGCTTGACCTGGCCTTGCCCGGTTAAGGCCTGCGACGCTCTGCCACTGCGACCATCGTCGGCGCTGACGAAGCCTCGGCGGCGTGCCAGACTGATTGATCGAGGTTCGCTGTCAGGCTGAATCACCCTTTTGCTTCGGAGTTGTCATGTCGCTGTCCAGTGGGCTGATCGCCGTGGTCGCCCTGGCCTATATGGCCATCATGTTCGCCATCGCCTTCTACGGCGACCGCCGCAGCACACCGTTGCCGCCGCGCCTGCGTGCCTGGGTGTACAGCCTGTCGCTGGCGGTGTACTGCACCAGCTGGACCTTCTTCGGTGCCGTCGGCCAGGCCGCCGAACAACTCTGGGCGTTCCTGCCGATCTATCTCGGCCCCGTGCTGTTGCTGCTGTTCGCCCCCTGGGTGCTGCAGAAGATGGTGCTGATCAGCAAACAGGAAAACATCACCTCGATCGCCGACTTCATCGCCGCCCGCTATGGCAAGTCGCAGAGCCTGGCGGTGGTGGTGGCGCTGATCTGCCTGATCGGCGTGCTGCCGTATATCGCCCTGCAGCTCAAGGGCATCGTGCTCGGCGTCAACCTGCTGATCGGTGCCGGCGCCGACGCCACCGGCAGCCGCGTGCAGGACACCGCGCTGGTGGTGTCGCTGGTGCTGGCGCTGTTCTCGATCGTCTTCGGTACCCGCAGCCTGGACGTCACCGAACACCACCGCGGCATGGTCCTGGCCATTGCCTTCGAATCCCTGGTCAAGCTGCTGGCATTCCTTGCCGTCGGCGCCTTTGTCACCTTCGGCCTGTTCGATGGCTTCGACGACCTGTTCAGCAAGGCGCAACTGGCACCGCGCCTGGAAGGTTTCTGGAGCGAGACCATCAACTGGCCGTCGATGATCGTGCAGACCGGCGTGGCGATGATGGCGATCATCTGCCTGCCGCGACAGTTCCACGTCACCGTGGTAGAGAACATCGAACCCCAGGACCTGCGCCTGGCGCGCTGGGTGTTCCCGATGTACCTGATCCTCGCCGCGCTGTTCGTGGTGCCGATCGCCCTGGCCGGGCAGATGCTGCTGCCTGACTCGGTGCTGCCCGACTCCTTCGTCATCAGCCTGCCGCTGGCCGAGGCCCATCCGGCGCTGGCGCTGCTGGCCTTTATCGGCGGCGCCTCGGCGGCCACCGGCATGGTCATCGTCGAGGCCGTGGCGCTGTCGACCATGGTCTCCAACGACATGCTGCTGCCCTGGCTGCTACGGCGCAACAACGCCGAGCGGCCGTTCGAAGCCTTCCGCCACTGGATGCTCTCGGTGCGCCGGGTGACTATTGTCGTCATCCTCCTGCTGGCCTATGTCAGTTACCGCCTGCTTGGCTCCACCGCGAGCCTGGCGACCATCGGCCAGGTGGCCTTTGCCGCCGTGACCCAATTGACCCCGGCCATGCTCGGCGCCCTGTACTGGAAGCAGGCCAACCGCCGCGGTGTGTTCGCCGGCCTGGCCGCCGGGGTGTTCCTGTGGTTCTACACCCTGGTGTTGCCGATTGCCGCCCATAGCCTGGGCTGGTCGCTGGAGCTGTTCCCGGGCCTGGCCTGGCTGCACGGCAACCCGCTGAACCTGCCGATCACCCCGCTGACCCAGGGCGTGGTGCTGTCGCTGGCGGGCAACTTCACCCTGTTCGCCTGGGTGTCGATCCTTTCCCGCACTCGGGTGTCAGAGCACTGGCAGGCCGGGCGCTTTATCGGCCAGCAGACCAGCGCACGGCCGAGCAGCCGTTCGCTGCTGGCGGTGCAGATCGACGACCTGCTGCACCTGGCCGCACGTTTTGTCGGCGAAGAGCGCGCACGACAAAGCTTCATCCGTTTCGCCTACCGCCAGGGCAAGGGCTTCAACCCCAACCAGAACGCCGACGGTGACTGGATCGAGCACACCGAGCGCCTGCTCGCCGGCGTGCTCGGTACCTCCTCCACTCGCGCCGTGGTCAAGGCCGCCATCGAAGGCCGCGACATGCAGCTGGAAGACGTGGTGCGCATCGCCGACGAAGCCTCGGAGGTACTGCAGTTCAACCGCGCCTTGCTGCAAGGGGCGATCGAGAACATCAGCCAGGGCATCAGCGTGGTCGACCAGTCGCTGCGCCTGGTGGCCTGGAACCGCCGCTACCTGGAGCTGTTCAACTACCCCGACGGGCTGATCAGCGTCGGCCGGCCGATTGCCGACATCATCCGCTACAACGCCGAACGCGGCCTGTGCGGCCCGGGCGAGGCCCAGGTGCACGTGGCAAGGCGCCTGCACTGGATGCGCCAGGGCCGTGCACACACCTCCGAGCGCTTGTTTCCCAATGGCCGGGTAATCGAGTTGATCGGCAACCCGATGCCCGGCGGCGGCTTTGTCATGAGCTTTACCGACATTACGCCGTTCCGCGAAGCCGAACAGGCCCTCAAGGGTGCCAACGAAAGCCTGGAGCAACGGGTCGCCGAACGTACCCATGAACTCTCGCAACTGAACCAGGCGCTGACCGAAGCCAAGAGCCATGCCGAAGCGGCCAACCAGTCCAAGACCCGCTTCCTTGCTGCCGTCAGCCACGACCTGATGCAACCGCTGAACGCCGCGCGGTTGTTCTCGGCGGCGCTGTCGCATCAAGGTGACGGCCTGTCGGCCGACGCCCAGCAACTGGTCCAGCACATGGACAGCTCGCTGCGCTCGGCCGAAGAACTGATCAGCGACCTGCTGGACATTTCGCGCCTGGAAAACGGCAAGATCACCCCGGACGTCAAGCCTTTCGCCCTCAACGAGCTGTTCGACACCCTCGGCGCCGAATTCAAGGTGCTGGCCCAGCAGCAAGGCCTGGATTTCCGCCTGCGCGGCAGCCGCCTGCGGGTGCAGAGCGACATGAAGCTGCTGCGGCGCATTTTGCAGAACTTCCTCACTAACGCCTTCCGCTATGGCAAGAGCCCGATCCTGCTGGGTGTGCGCCGCCAGCAAGACCGCTTGTGGCTGGAGGTCTGGGACCGTGGCAGCGGCATCGCCGATGACAAGCTGCAGGTGATTTTCGAGGAATTCAAACGCCTGGACAGCCACCAGACCCGCGCCGAAAAAGGCCTGGGCCTGGGCCTGGCGATTGCCGATGGCCTGTGCAAGGTGCTCGGGCATCCGCTTGAAGTGAAATCCTGGCCGGGCAAGGGCAGCGTGTTCCGCGTCAGCGTGCCGCTGGCCACGGCGCCGGCGGTACCGGTGGTCAGCCCCGCCGAACAGGCCGGGCAGCCATTAGCGGGCATGCAGGTGCTATGTGTCGACAATGAAGACAGCATTCTCATCGGCATGAACAGCCTGCTCAGCCGCTGGGGCTGCCAGGTGTCGACCGCGCGCAACCGCGCAGAATGCGATGCCTTGCTGGAAAACGGCCTGCGCCCGCACCTGGCGCTGGTCGACTATCACCTGGACGATGGCGAGGTCGGCACCGAGCTGATGGCCTGGCTACGCACCCGCCTCGGCGAGCCGGTACCCGGCGTGGTAATCAGCGCCGACGGGCGCAGCGAGATGGTTGCCCAGGTACATGCCGCCGGCCTCGACTACCTGGCCAAGCCGGTCAAGCCGGCGGCCCTGCGCGCCCTGCTCAATCGGCATCTGAGCCTGGTCCAGTAAGGGCACTGGCGGCCAGCGGGTCGCCTTCGCTCATGGCCCGCTCGAGCAAGTCGGCAGGCAGGCTCTTGCTGGCCCGGGCGCCGAGCAGCTTGAGCTGTTCGCTGCGGCTGATCAGGTTGCCACGGCCTTCGCAGAGTTTGTTGCGCGCCGCGCTGTAGGCTTTGTCGACCTGTTGCAAGCGGTTGCCCAGCTCGTCCAGGTCCTGGATGAACAGCACGAACTTGTCGTACAGCCAGCCGGCGCGCTCGGCGATTTCCCGGGCGTTCTGGCTCTGGCGCTCCTGCTTCCACAAGCTGTCGATGACCCGCAAGGTGGCCAGCAAGGTCGTTGGGCTGACGATCACGATCTGGCGGTCGAAGGCTTCCTGGAACAGGTTCGGTTCGGCCTGCAAGGCCGCCGAAAACGCCGCCTCGATGGGCACGAAGAGCAGGACGAAATCCAGGCTGTGCAGGCCTTCGAGGCGGTTGTAGTCCTTGCCGGACAGGCCTTTGACGTGGTTGCGCAGCGACAGCACGTGCTGCTTGAGCGCGGCCTGGGCGATCTCGCTGTCGTCGGCGGCAACGTACTGCTGATAGGCGGTCAGGCTGACCTTGGAGTCGACCACCACCTGCTTGTCGCCCGGCAGCATGATCAGCACGTCGGGCTGGAAGCGCTCGCCATCGGCACTCTTGAGGCTGACCTGGGTCTGGTACTCGCGGCCCTTCTCCAGCCCCGCGTGTTCCAGCACCCGCTCCAGAATCAGTTCGCCCCAGTTGCCCTGGGTCTTCTGACCCTTGAGCGCCTGGGTCAGGTTGGTGGCTTCATCGCTCAGGCGCAGGTTGAGCTGCTGCAGGCGTTCCAACTCCTTGGCCAGCGAGAAGCGCTCGCGGGCTTCCTGCTGGTAGCTGTCTTCGACGCGTTTTTCGAAGGCCTGGATGCGCTCCTTGAGCGGATCGAGCAATTGCCCCAGATGTTGGTGGCTGGTCTGGGCAAAGCGCTGCTCGCGCTCATCGAATATCTTGGTGGCCATTTCGGCGAATTGCGCCCGCAGCTCGTCACGCGAGCCCTGCAGGTCGTCGAGGCGTTGCTGATGGCTTTCCTGTTGTTCGCGCAGCTCGGCGCTCAGGGCTGCGCTCTGGGCGTCCAGACGGCGCAATTCGGCTTCACGGGCCGAACGCTCCAGCTGCCAGGCGTGGGCGGCATCCCGAGCGTTATCACGGTCGATCTGCAACAGCTCAAGCTCGCGGGCCTGGGCGGCCAAAGTGGCCTGCTTGGCGGCGTTGGCCTGGCTCAAGTCGCTGATTTCGTCACGGCTGGCATCCAGCTGGGCGAGCAGGCCTTCCTGGGCCAGTTGCACGCTGCTCAGGCGCTCTTCGAGCAAAGCCGCTTGCGCCTGGCGCGTACTCAGGCGCCGCTGCACCTGCAGCACCAGCGCCAGACACGGCACAGCCGCCACCACGATACCCAGCAGAATGCTGGTCAGATCCACTGCCATAGCCACCCCGAACTCCCTCGGCCAACAATCAACGGCTCAGCTTATCAGCCTTGGGCCTGTGCGCCGTATTCAGGCTTCAGGCAATTGCCTGAGCAGGCGCAGGGCTTCCTGCGAGCCTTGGGCTGCCGCCTGCTCCAACCAGAAGCGGCCCTGAGCGGGTTCGTTCAGTTGACCCAGGGCGCACAGCCGGCCGTATTCAAGCTGGGCCCGGCGATCACCGGCCCGCGCCGCTTGGCGCAATAGTTCATGGCCGATTCGACGGTCGCGCGCATTGCCGCAATCGCGGCAGAGCATCTGCCCCAAGCGGCTCTGGGCCACCACCACGCCCTGGCGCGCCGGCTGCTTGAGCAAGCGCCCGGCAAAGTGCTTGACGTTGGGGTTGTCACCCAGGCGCGGGCTGTCGAGCAACCACAAGGCAACCTTCAAGGAGAAGCGCTTGGGCTCGGGCAGAGGCGGTTGGGCAGCTGGGTCAACGGGGATTTTGGAGCGAAACTTCATAAAAAACAGCGAAGGCAACTCGAGAGGCGCGCCACTCTACTCCATTTCTCTGACAATGGCCCGGTGCTTTTTTGCACTTTTTTTCAAAATATTTCAGCGTTTTTTCTTGACGTCAGGGCGGGCATTTTGTCCCTGACAGAAGACTGCCGAAGGATTGTCGGACACCGGCTAAAAAGCTGGCACGCCCGTCCTAGAGCAAGCGCTCGGGACAATCCACAGAAGCTGTGGATAACTCGGTGGACAACCCCCTAAACCACCCCGCAAACCCCTATGGAATGGGGCTTTCAGTCAAACTGTCGATTTTTTCACCAGCTAAAATAAGTGTTTTTTTTCATTGACTTAAGGCAACGGCCAAGTCATTAGCGGCCATGTGCCGCGTTGTTGCAGGGCTGTAACAGGGGCTGCCCCAAATGTGTACAACCGCCCTGAAGCGAGGCGTTTATCTGCACGAAACTGGCACGTTCCCTGCCTCACGACGCTACAAAGCCGGTGAAATACCACTTCACAGAGCGCCGGGAACGCGACATACTGATCGGCTCGCCAGACGAAAACCCCCAAAGCTTGCCAAGACCCGGAAAGTCCTGTAGTCTTGCCGCCGTTAGTACCAAGCTGAAAGTCAATTCTGGCCAAAGCAGTCCTTACAGTGCCCTGCCCCCTCACATCGGACAGGCCTGTTGAAACCAGGACCGGCCCACTCGATGGTTCCCCAGGTAAATCACTTCTTACTCTGACCGAACCAACCTGCAGATTGATCAGGATCTTCACCCAGCGGCATTGAACCCGACCCTGGCTGTTGCCTGTCCTCTGACGTACCTACCAGTCAGCCCCAGCGCCACATGATAAATGCGCCCAAAACTGGCTGCCCTGTTCCAGTCAGGTTCTTCGCACCGGCTTAAATGCCCGCGTTACTGGAACGTTTTATATGTGCACGGATCGAATCCGTGTCTATTGCAGGAACACCTAATAACTATGAATCACTCTAACCATACTCAGGCTGCCATTCGCACCCTTTCCCAGGCATTTGCCCCTCTGAACTGCTTGATCCTGGCGTCGCGCAAAGGCGGCTTCAGCTTCACCCTGGTCAACGAGCACGGCATTGCCCGTCACAGCGAGCGCCTGTACCCGGAGCAATACTCCGAAGCCGAGCCGCTGCAGGCCGTCATCGAGCGCACCCGTCAGGCCCTGGTGGCCTGATCCGCACGGCGCTGCAAACGCTCAAGCCCCGCCCTCTGGCGGGGCTTTTTTATGCCTGGTAAATCTGTCGAATCCCCCTGTGGGAGCTGGCTTGCCAGCGATGAGGGCAGCCCCGGCTAACGTGTTGCGGCCATCGCTGGCAAGCCAGCTCCCACAGGAATTTGGCCATCCCTAAGTGCGAATCACTAATCGCCACACGGCATATGATTTATAACTAAAAGCCGCAAATGTTTTAAAAACAGGCCTTTACAGCGTGAATATGACACTACACTTCAACTCAAGCGGCAAAGGCCGCTTCCGGCGGGCCTGACCGACTCACCAGCTGCCAAGCTCCAGCGTCCGCCGGTCAATTTCAAGTTCGAGGGCATCATGGGTATCGCCGCGAGCGAGTTGAGCCAGTTTGTCATTCGTCCGACCCTGATCTACCTGGGTCGTCATTGCGCCAGCGCCGAAGCCCTGCTGCTCGGCGTCGCCGCCAGCCAGTCAGCACTCGGTTCGGCCCTGCACGACCGTCGCGGGCACGGCCTGTACCGCATCGGCGAACTGCGCCACCAAAGCCTCTGGGACCAGTTCCTGGCCCGCGACCCGGACCTTGCCAGCCTGGTCCGCGGCCTGGCCAGCCAGCACGCCTTCCTCAGCGGCCCGCACCTGGAACTGACGGTAAACCTGCGCTACGCCACCGCCATCGCCTGGATGCTGATCGAAGAACAGGCCCCTGAACTGCCCGCCGCCGACGATTTACTGGGCCTGGCACGCATCTGGCGACAAACCTTCCAACCTCAGGGCCGGCTGCGCGATTTCACCTGCGCCTGGCAAACCTGCATCGCCCCTGTGACTCTTCAGGCCTGCTGAGAGTCACTGCTTTCCATAATCGGAAAATTCCCGCCATTTTGGTCGGATTGTCCTACAAAACCGCTCTATCTCCTGCGATACAGCCTATAGCGCTGCGGGCGAAATGTTGGTAGTTTTCGCCCCGGAGATCCCAAGGAGTTCTAATAATGAAAAAAGTCATGCTCAAAACCTCTCTTAGCCTCGCCGTCACTCTCGCTTCGACTCAACTGTTCGCCAGCGGCTTTGCCCTCAACGAACAAAGCGTCAGCGGCATGGGCACAGGTTTCGCGGGTCGTTCTTCTTCTGCCGATGATGCCAGCACCGTTTTCGGCAACCCTGCCGGCATGTCGCGCCTGAAACGCGAACAGATCACCGTTGGCGGCGCCGCCGTCATCGCCAAGTCCGACATTTCCGGTGGCGGCCGCCCAGGCGGCAGCACCGATGGTGACATGGTGCCGTTCGTTGGCGTGCCCATGGGCTACTACGTCAAGCCGATCGATGATCACTGGACCGTCGGCTTTGGTGTCTACGCACCCTTCGGCCTGGTGACCGAATACGAAGACGAAGCTGCCAGCCGCTACTGGGGCAAGAAAAGCTACGTTGAAGTCATTACCTTCCAGCCTACTGTCAGCTATGCCTTCAACGACAAGGTCTCGATCGGTTTCGGCCCGACCTTCAACCGTATCAAGGGCGAACTGAGCTCCAACGTCCTCAACCCACGCAGCCCGGGCTTCAA
This sequence comes from Pseudomonas sp. JV241A, assembly GCF_900275665.1. NCBI lineage: Bacteria > Pseudomonadati > Pseudomonadota > Gammaproteobacteria > Pseudomonadales > Pseudomonadaceae > Pseudomonas > Pseudomonas sp. JV241A. The sequence continues at coordinate 65,570 of NZ_OPYO01000012.1, read as the reverse complement.
CGACGGCGAAGTGAAGATCAAGGGTGACGATACCGCGGTCGGCTACAACATCGGCGTCATGGTGCAAGCCACCGACAAGACCCGCCTGGGCCTGACCTACCACTCGATGGTCGACTACAAGCTCGAAGGCAACACCAAGATCAACTCGGCCCTGATCGGCCCGTTCAGCGGCAGCAAGTTTGACGCCGAACTGAAGATCAAGACCCCTGAGTCGGTAGACTTCTCGGTCACCCACGAACTGGATGACCAGTGGACCCTCTACGCGGGCAGCACCTGGACCCGCTGGAGCCGTCTGGAAGCGATCACCGTAACCAACGAAGTGCCTGCGCCGATTGCCGGTCAGTTCGGCACCATCAACGAAGACCAGAACTGGCACGACACCTGGGCACATGCCATCGGTGCTTCGTACAAGCTGAACAAAGAGTGGGTACTGCGCACCGGTTTCACCGTCGACCAGTCGCCGACCAACAACCACGACCGCTCGCCACGCATTCCGACTGGCGACCGCAAGGTGTTCAGCCTGGGCGCTGGCTACAGCCCTACCGAAGACATGACCATCGACCTGGCTTACTCCTACCTGTGGGAAGAAGACACCAAGGTCAACCTGGCCAGCCCGACCAAGGGTTCGTACAACGCCAAGTACGAAAACAGCGCTCACGGTATTGGCGCGTCGCTGACCTATCGCTTCTGATTGCAGCACCACTAAAAAAACCGCCTTCATTGGCGGTTTTTTATGCCTGATGGACCGGCCAGGCGGGCCCGACCTCAAGCTGGATGTACTCCATGAACGCCCGCACCTTGGGCGTCAGGGCAAAGCGATCGGCCACGCACAGATAGACGTCCATCGGCTCGGTCTGGGCATAAGCCATGGCGGGCTGCGAATACTCGAACAGCGCCACCAGCTGGCCACGCTCAAGCAAGGGCCGGGCGACGAACTCGGCCAGCCGGGCGATGCCACCATCCTGCACGGCCATCTGGGTCAGTACATCGATGTCATCGCTGATCAGCACATTGTCGAACTCGGCATCAAAACGCAGACCCTCGCGGATAAAGCCCCAGCGTAAAAAGCGTCCGTCTACCGGGTAACGAAACACCAGGCAGCGATGCTCCTTGAGCTGCTCGGGCGATTGTGGCCAGCCGGCCGCCGCCAGATAGCCCGGGGAGGCGCAGCAAATGAACGGCACCCTGGCGATGTGCCGGGCCAGCAGGCCATCTTCGAGTTGTGGCTGGATGCGAATACTGACATCGACGCCCTCCTGGGCATGATTGACCCGCCGATCATTCGTAACCAATTCAATTGAAAGCTGCGGGTATCGCGCGCTGAACGCCGGAATCAACGGCGCCAGTACATGACGGCCAAACGCCGAAGACGAAGCGATGCACAAGCGCCCCTTGGGTTCGCAATCCGGGGTGGTGACCGCCTGCTGCGCTTGTTCAAGGTCGCGCTCGATATGCTTGACCTTGTCGTAGTACAGGCTGCCACTGGGCGTCAGCACCATGCTACGGGTGGTGCGCGCGAGCAGGCGCACCTGCAGGTGAGCTTCCAGGCGGGCGACGTTCTGGCTCACGGCGGCGGCACTCAAACCCAGGCTACGGGCGCCACCGGCAATGCTGCCGGCTTCGACAACCTTGATGAAACTCTTGATCGAACCGAGCAGGTTCATGGCAGGCTTCCGGGCATTCGTAAGATCTTCTTTATAAAGACCTAAGCCGCAGGCGTCTACCCGAGCCAAAGGCGACCTTGCTAGGCTGCGCCCTCCCCCACACCAATGGAGCCAGCATGACGACCCAGACCAGCGCCCGCAGCCGACGCAAACTCGGCGTTCGCGCCACCCCCTACGTGTTTGCCTTCTACATGTCGGCGATCATGGCCCTGTTGATGTGCTTCGTGATCACCGCCGCCACCGCCGGCATCGACGAGCAGTACCTGGGCAACGTGCTCAAGGCCTACCAACTGGCCATGCCGGTGGCCTTCGCCTGCGTACTGGTGGTACGCCCGATCGTGCTCAAGCTGGTGGCCTGGACCGTGCACACCAGCCACTGAGGCAGCCGCTCAGGGCTGGGAAGCGATAGCCTTCTCGATCGCCGCCTTGAACGCCGGATCATCCGGCTTGGTCAGGCTGGTGAAATTGGCCACCACCTTGCCCTGGCGATCGACCACGTACTTGTAGAAATTCCACTTCGGCGCGCTGCTCTGCGCGGCGAGCTCCTTGAACAGCGGCGTAGCGTCACTGCCGCGCACCGGCTGGGCCTGGGTCATGGTGAAGGTCACGCCGAAGTTGGCATAGCAAACCTTGGCGGTTTTCTCGGCATCGGCGTCTTCCTGCTTGAAGTCGTTGGAGGGCACCCCGAGCATTTCCAGGCCCTGCTCGCGGTATTCCTTATAGACGCTCTCGAGCCCTTCGAACTGCGGGGCAAAGCCGCAATAGCTGGCGGTATTGACCACCACCAGCGGTTTACCGGCAAAGCGCTCACAGAGGTCGATCTGCTCCTTGCCGCGCAGTTCCGGCAGCGTGCTGTCGAGCAGCGCCGGGCAATCGGCGGCCAGGGCATTGGCAGCGGCGGCCAGGGTCAACAGCGGAACCAACATCCAGCGTGTGCGCATCTTCTCTCTCCCTCGAACGTTCCTGGAGAAATCAGAGTACTCCTAGCACACGCCCATGCCCAACTGCATCAATGCCAGGCCGCCCTCATGCCAGCCCCACCAGGCCAACCCCAGTAGCAACAGTGCGCCAAGGCCGAGCAAGGTGCGAATAGCGACAGGGTTCATGCCGCTTGCGCCTGCAAGCGCGCGACCGGGCGCTCGCGTACCGGCCAGTTGAGTGCCGCGGCGAGCAGGCTGAGGAGGATGGAAATCTGCCAGACCAGGTCGTAGTTGCCGGTCTGGTCATACACCACCCCGCCCAGCCAGCCGCCAAGGAAAGCGCCCAACTGGTGGAAAAGGAACACGATACCGCCAAGCATCGACAGGTTGCGCACACCGAACAGGGTAGCGACGGTGCCGTTGGTCAAGGGTACGGTCGACAGCCACAGCAGGCCCATGGCAATGCCGAACAGGTAGGCGCTGAACTGGGAGATCGGCGCCCACAGGAACAGCACGATCACCACCGCACGCAACAGGTACAGGGCGGTCAGCAGGCGCGGCTTGGACATACGCCCGCCAAGCCAGCCGGCGGTGTAGGTGCCGACGATATTGAACAGCCCGACCAGCGCCAGCACCGTGGTGCCGATGGTCGCCGGCAGGTGCTGGTCGACCAGATAGGCCGGCAGGTGCACACCGATGAACACCACCTGGAAGCCACAGACGAAAAAGCCCAGGGCCAGCAGCCAGAAACCGGAATGCGTGCAGGCTTCGCGCAGGGCCTGGCCGAGGGTCTGCTCATTGCCGGTGCTGGGCAAAGGCCGATCACGCAGCAAACCCACCAACGGCACGATAAAGGCCACCAGCAAACCCAGTACCAGCAAGGCCGCCGACCAGCCCAGCCAGCCGATCAGGCCGAGGGTGCCGGGCAGCATGGCGAACTGGCCGAAGGAGCCGGCGGCGCTGGCGATGCCCATGGCCATGCTGCGTTTCTCTGGCGGCACGGCGCGGCCGACCACGCCCAGGATCACCGAGAACGAGGTGCCGGACAGGCCGATACCGATCAACAAGCCGGCACTGAGCGACAGGGTCAGGGCCGAGTCCGACATACCCATCAGCACCAGCCCGACGGCATAGAGAATACCGCCGACCATGACCACCTTGGCCGCCCCCAGGCGATCAGCCAGGGCACCGGCAAACGGCTGGGCCAGGCCCCAGATCAGGTTCTGCAAGGCGATGGCGAAGGCGAACACACCGCGACCCCAGCCAAAATCGGCGCTCATCGGCGCCAGGAACAGGCCAAAGCCATGTCGCACGCCCAGCGACAACGCCAGGATCAGCGCCGCGCCGAGGAGAATCCAACCACTGGTTCGCCATACCGATGTCATTTTTGTTGTCTCCAAAGCGCCGCAAGGCTTATGCGGGTATATACCCGCTTATAGTTTAAAAAAGCTCAGGCCAACAGCTCCAGCAGGCGTACCAGTTCATCGCGCCGGCCCTCGCCCAGGGTATCGATCAAGTCGCTTTGCGCCTGTTCCCAGGCCGGCTCTGCCGCTTGCAGCCTGGCTTGGCCCTGCTCGGTGAGCAGAACGATCCGGTTACGCTGATCCTGCCCCTCGGCCAAAGCCACCAGGCCCTCAGCCTCCAGCACCCGCAGATTGCGCCCGAGGGTGCTGCGGTCCAGGCCCATGGCCTCAGCCAGGGTGGAAATGCTCGGTTGGTCCAGGCGACGCAAATGCCGTAGCAAAGAAAACTGCGCGACATTGATCCCAAAGCCTTCGAGGGCCTCGTCGTAGTGTCGGCTCACCCCGCGGGCGGCGCGACGCAGGTGGGTGCAGATGCATTCGCTGGTCAACATAATGCGTGTATATACCCGCACCTGGCCAACTGCAAGCTTTTACTCGCCACTCACAGCACCAGGGCGATCAATACCGCCAGCTCCAATAGCTCAAGCATGGCCCCGGCGGTATCACCGGTGGTGCCACCCAGACGGCGAACCATCAAGCGACGCAGCCAGGCGAAGACCCCTGCGGCAACCAGCACAACCCACAGGCCCTTGAGCCCCGCCAGCAGCACACAGGCCAGCGCACTGACCAGCAATACCAGCTTGCCCGCCCCACGAGGCAGGTGGTCCGCCAGGGCCTGGCCCAGCCCACCGCTGCGCACATAGGGCGTGCTGAGGAACAAACCCAGCAATGCCGCGCGGCCGATCAGCGGCGCGAGCAACAACAGCACGCCCTGGCCGCTGTCGAGCAAAGCCAGCAAGGCACAGAACTTGAGCAACAGCACCAGCACCAGCGTGACCACGGCAATCGGCCCGCTGCGCGGGTCCTTCATGATCAGCAACGTGCGCTCGCGGTCGCCGAAACCGCCCAGCCAGGCGTCGGCGCTGTCGGCCAGGCCATCCAGGTGCAAGGCGCCGCTGAGCAGCACCCAGGCACTGAGCAGCAAGGCGGCGTGCAGCAGCACCGGGCTGCCCGCCAGCAGCGCGTTCAGCCCCCAGAGCAGCCCCCCGAACAACAGCCCCACCAGCGGGTAATACAGCAGTGAGCGGCCCATTTGTTCGGGGGCCGGCATGCCCGGCAGGCGCACCGGCAAGCTGCTGAGAAATTGCAGGGCGATCCAGAACGCCAGCATGTCAGTGCACTTCCTGCAGGCTGCCGTCCGCCAGCAGCTCAAGGCGACACAGGGCACCATGGGCCACTTCGACCTGCAGCAACTGCTCACGGGGCAAGCCTCGAGCGCGGGCCAGCAACAGGCGCATCACACCGCCGTGAGTGACCAGCAACAGGCGCTTACCGGCGTGCGCCTGGTGCAAGGCGCTGATGGCTTGCAGCACGCGTGCGGAAAAGTCCGCCACCGGCTCGCCAGCAGGCGGTGTGAACGCATAGGGATCAGCCCAGAATTGCCCAAGTTCGGCTTCGTGGGTGAGCATCAGGTCTGCGGCACTACGCCCTTCCCACTCACCAAAATGCAGCTCCTGCAGACCCGGCACCCGCTGCAGCGGCAGGTTCAACTGCGCCGCCAACGCTTCGGCAAAGCGCGCGCAGCGCTGCAAGGGCGAGCTGACCAGCACATCCCAGGAGCCCGCGCCACTCACTGCCGCATGCATCTGCGCCCAGCCCTTGGCGGTCAGGGCATCGTCGAGGCTGCCACGCAGGCCGCCACCCAGTTCAGTTTCGCCGTGGCGCAGCAGGTCGATGATCATGCCGGGCGGTCCGCCACTGCCGCTTCGGCGAAGGTCGCCATCTGCCCGTGCAGGTCGCAGGCCAGGCGCAATACCGGCACCGCCAGCGCCGCGCCACTGCCCTCGCCCAGGCGCAGGCCCAGCTCCAGCAGCGGCTCGGCGTCGAGCTCGGCGAGCACCCGGCGATGCCCGGGCTCGGCGCCACGATGGCCGAACAGCAGCCAGTCGCGGCAACCCGGGTTGATGCGCGTCGCCACCAGCGCAGCGACCGTGCAGATAAAGCCATCCACCAGCACGGCAACACCGGCCTGGGCGCACCCCAGGTAGGCACCGACCAGTGCGGCGATCTCAAAGCCACCAAAACAGAACAGGCGCTGCAGCGGGTCGTCGCCGAGGTCTGCATGCTGCTGCAACGCTCGCTCGATGACCTCGGCCTTGTGCCGTACACCGGCGGCGTCCAGCCCTGTGCCCGGGCCGCTGAGCTCCACAGCCGGGCAGCCGAGCAAGGCACAGGCCAGGGCGCTGGCGGCGGTGGTGTTGCCGATGCCCATCTCGCCACCGATAAACAACTGGGCGCCGCTGGCGGCCGCGCGCAAGGCACTCTCGCGCCCGCCCTGCAGGGCCAGCACGCCCTGTTCATGGGTCATCGCCGGCACCTGGGCGAAGTTCGCCGTGCCGGCGCCGACGCGCAGATGGCGTACACCCGGCAGCTCCAGCGCGAGGTCGATGGTGCCCAGGTCGACCACTTCCAGCTGTGCATTCAACTGCCGCGCCAGCACGCTGATGGCGGCGCCACCGCTGACGAAGTTATGCAGCATTTGCCCGGTCACTGCTTGCGGGTAGGCCGAGATACCCTCGGCGACCACGCCGTGATCGCCGGCAAAGATTGCGATCCAGACCTGCTCAACGCTGGGCTTGAGCTGGCCTTGCAAGCCGGCCAGTTGCACCGCCAACTGCTCCAGGCGGCCCAGCGAGCCAGCCGGTTTGGTCAGTTGCTGTTGACGCGCCAGGGCCTGTTCGCGAACAGCCTGGTCAACAGGACGACAGGCTTCAAGCCACCAGGTTTGACTCATAGTGCAGGTCCTTTAAGGGTGAGCGGCAGGCCGGCGACGGTCAGCACCACGCGCTGACAGCGTTCGGCAATGGCCTGGTGCAACCAGCCGGCTTCATCGACATAACGGCGGGTCAGCTCGCCCATGGGCACCACGCCCAGGCCGGTTTCGTTGCTGACCACAATGATTTCGCCCGGCAGCTGCGCCAGGCAATCGAGCAGTGCAGTGCGTTCAGCCGCCAGGCGCTCGGGGTTGTCGAGCATCAGCAGGTTGGTCAACCACAGGGTCAGGCAGTCGACCAGCAGGCAGCGCTCGGCACTGGCATAGGCACGCAGCACCCGGGCCAGTTCCAGCGGCTCTTCGATCAATGCCCACTCCGGCGGACGCCGCTCGCGGTGCAGCTGCACCCGCGCGTTCATCTCGCCGTCGAGCGGTTCGCTGGTGGCGATGTAGGTAACGGCCAGGCCGCTCTGCACCGCCAGCTGTTCGGCCAGGCGGCTCTTGCCCGAACGGGCACCGCCAAGAATCAGGTTGAGCATTTCAGTTCAGTCCGCAGAGTTGGCGCAGGCGCGCGGTGTCCAGGTGCTGCTCGACCAGATCGGCAAGGCGCTCGATGTCGCGTTCGCGCAGGGCCTGATAGTCGATCTGCTCTGCCTCCTGAAGCCCGGCCCAGCGCAACAGCGCGGCGCAGCAATGCGGCGCCTCGAACAGGCCATGCAGGTAGGTGGCGAGGATCTGCCCGTCGGCGCTAATGGCGCCATCGGCGCGACCATCGTCCAGTTGCACCGCCGGGCGCTCCAGCGCCGGTCCCTGGGTGACGCCGGCATGAATCTCGTAGCCGTTGATGGCCGCTTGTTCCAGTTGCAGGGTACCGGCGACATTGCGCAGCTGTTTCTCGGCCTCCAGCACGGTGACAAAGTCCAGCAGCCCCAGGCCGTCGCTGACACCCGCCGGCCCTTCCAGGCCCAATGGGTCTTCCACGCGCCAGCCGAGCATTTGCAGCCCGCCGCAAATACCCAGGACCTTGCCGCCATAACGCAAATGACGGCTGATCGCCTGGTCCCAGCCGCGCTCGCGCAACTGCGCCAGATCCCCGCGCACACTCTTGGAGCCGGGCAGGATGATCAGGTCGGCCGGCGGAATCGGCTGGCCGGGGCCAATGAACTGCAGGTCGACCTGCGGGTGCAGGCGCAGCGGATCGAAATCGGTGTGGTTGCTGATACGCGGCAGCACCGGCACGATGACCTTGAGCTGGCGCCCGGCCTTGATGCCCTGGCGCTGGTCGATGCCGTCCTCGGCTTCCAGGTGCAGGTCCATCACATAGGGCAGCACGCCCAGCACCGGTTTGCCGGTACGTTCTTCGAGCCAGTCCAGGCCGGGCTGGAGCAAGGCGATGTCACCGCGAAAACGGTTGATGACAAAACCTTTGACCCGCGCCTGCTCGCTCGGCGAGAGCAATTCCAGGGTGCCGACCAGATGGGCGAAAACCCCGCCACGGTTGATGTCGGCAATCAGGATCACCGGGCAATCCACCGCCTCGGCAAAACCCATGTTGGCGATGTCGCCGGCCCGCAGGTTGATCTCGGCCGGCGAGCCGGCACCTTCAACCATCACCACCGGATAGGCTGTGCTCAGGCGCTGGTGCGAGGCCAGCACAGCCTGCATGGCGATGACCTTGTAGTCGTGATAGGCCACGGCATTCATGCTGGTGACCGCGCGGCCATGGACGATCACCTGGGCCCCGGTGTCGCTGTTGGGCTTGAGCAGCACCGGGTTCATGTCTGTGTGCGGCGCCAGGCCGGCTGCCTGGGCCTGAACCGCCTGGGCTCGGCCGATCTCGCCACCTTCGGCGGTCACCGCACTGTTGAGCGCCATGTTCTGCGGCTTGAACGGCACCACGGCAACGCCCTGACGCAGCAGCCAGCGGCACAGCGCGGTCACCAGAGTGCTTTTGCCGGCATCGGAGGTGGTGCCCTGCACCATCAAGGTGGTCATGGCTGTTCCTTGCGGTAATCGGTGAAGGCCCGGGCCAGGCGCTGGAAATCCTGCTCGCTGGCCGGCAGGCCGAAGCGCAGGCTGGGCGGCTGGTTGAACAGGCGCAGCAGGATGCCGCGCCGGGCCATGAATTCATGCAGTTGCGGCGCCTGCTCGGTGACCAGGTACTGGAACAGGTCGCAGCTGCCGTGCGCAGCGAATCCACCAGCGCTGAGCACCTCGGCCAGGCGCTGGCTGGCCACGGCGCAGCGGATAATCTGCTGCTGATGCGCGGCGCTATCGAGCAGGCACGCCTGGCCGAGGATGCGCGTCGGGCCACTGATGGTCCAGGGCCCGAGCTGTTCGGCGAGCAATTGCAGGAGTTGCCGCTCGGCAAGGACAAAGCCCAGGCGCACACCGGCCAGGCCAAAGAACTTGCCGAACGAGCGCAGCACGATCAGGCCCGGGCGCTCGGCGTGTTCGCCGATGCTGTGCTGCGGGGTGTTGTCCATGAAGGCTTCATCGACCAGCAGCCAAGCACCGCGACGGGCCAGGCGCGCATGCCATTCGAGCAGTTGCTCGGCAGGTATCAGCCGCCCAGTGGGGTTGTTGGGGTTGACCACCACCAGTACGTCGAGACTGTCGAGGTAGTAGTCAACCTGATCTTCGGCCAACTCACGCACCCGATGCCCGGCACGGCGCCAGCCCTCGGCGTGCTCGGCGTAGCATGGCGACAGTACGCCGACCGTACCGGGGCGGCGCAAGCGCGGCAACGCCTGGATCGCTGCCTGGGAACCGGCCACGGGCAGCAACTGGTTGACCTGGTAGTACTCGCAGGCAGCCTGTTCCAGGCCGTCGTCGGTCTCGGGCAAGCGTGCCCAGGCGCGCAGCGGGATCTCGGGGATTGCATAGGGCCAAGGCGCAATACCGCTGGACAGGTCCAGCCAGTCTTCGCGGGCGATACCGTATTGCTGCACTGCGCGCTGCAGGCGACCACCGTGCTCAAGCATAGAATTCAGCCCCCAGGCACAACAGCAGTAACCACAACCACACGCCCTGGCACACCAGGCGCCAGCCGCGCTCGATGGCCTCGGCATCGGCCTGCGGGCCTTCGCCCAGCTGCGGGCGCTCGTGCAGCTCGCCGTGGTACACCGCCGGGCCGCCCAGCTCGACACCCAGCGCCCCCGCTCCGGCAGCCATTACCGGGCCGGCGTTGGGGCTGTCCCACAACGGCGCCTGGCGCCGCCAGCAGTTCAGGGCCAGGCGGGTCTTGCCCAGCAGCGCGTAGGTCAGGGCCACCAGCCGCGCCGGAATGTAGTTGAGCAGGTCGTCGATCTTCGCCGCGGCCCAGCCGAAGCGTTCGAAGCGCTCATTGCGATAGCCCCACATGGCGTCCAGAGTGTTGCTCAGGCGATAGAGCACCACCCCCGGCACACCGCCAACGACGAACCAGAACAGCGCGGCAAACACCGCATCGCTGCCGTTCTCCAGCACCGACTCGGTGGCGGCGCGGGCCACGGCGGTTTCATCCAGCTCACGGGTTTCGCGGCTGACCAGGTAACCCACGCGCTGGCGGGCGTGTTCCAGGTTGCCCTGGCGCAAGGCTTCGGCCACCGGCGTCACGTGCTCGCCGAGGCTGCGCAGGCCCAGGGCGCAATACAGCGCCAACACTTCCACCAGCCAGCCAATGTACGGCAACCAGGACAGCAGCATGGCCAGGAAGGTCAGCGGCACCACGGCCAGGAACCAGGCGGTGACGCCATGGCTGCGCCAACCGCGGCCACCGGCATTGAAGCGTTGCTCCAGGCGCCCGGCCATGCGCCCGAACGCGACCAGTGGATGCCGGCGCTTGGGCTCGCCCAGCAACGCATCCAGCGCCACCCCGGCCACAGTCAGCAACGCCACACTCATCAAGACTCTCCCCACTGGTTTTCAAACAGCATTTCGTGCAACGGACGCGCCGTGGTCCAACCTTCAAGCACCAGCATGGGCGCCGGGTAAAATTCGTGCACCGGCCCCAGGCAAAGGATTGCCAGCGGCTTGGCACCGGCCGGCATGCCCAGCAGCTCGGCCAGGGCCCGGGGTTCGAACAGCGATACCCAGCCCATGCCCAGGCCTTCGGCGCGGGCGGCCAGCCAGAGGTTCTGGATCGCACACGACAGCGATGCCAAGTCCATTTCCGGCAAGGTTCGGCGGCCGAAGATATGCGCTTCGCGCTCATCCATCAGCGCGGCAACCAGCAGTTCGGCACAGTCATTTATGCCTTCGACCTTGAGCTTCATGAAGTCGTCGGAGCGCTCGCCCAGGGCTTGGGCGGTACGCAACCGCTCCTCCTCCACCAGGGCCTGGATACGCTGGCGCAGTTCACGTCGGGTAATGCGGATAAAGCGCCAGGGCTGCATCAGGCCAACACTGGGGGCCTGATGCGCGGCTTGCAGCAGGCGTGCAAGCAGTTCAGGGGCGACTTCGCCGCCGCTGAAGTGGCGCATGTCACGGCGTTCGCCAATGGCGCGGTAGACCGCCGCGCGTTCGGCTTCGGTAAAGGCATGCTCGGTCATGGACACAACAGCGCCGCCGACGCCTGGGGGTTGGAGGCAAAGTAGAAATGCACGTAGGAAGCGGTCAGCCGGCCACAGCGATACACCGCTTCGGCACCACGGCCACCGTTGGGGCTCTGGCCACGGGCAATCGGCTCAAGCCCGGTGCTGGTCAGCGAGTGATGGTAGGTGTGCCCGCGCAAGGTACCTTCGGGCAATTCCACCGCCTGCAAGGCCAGGGCGGCCAGGCGCTTCTGCATCACCGCCTCACCAGCCAGCAACCCGAGCAATTCGGCGCGTTCGCCAGCGACATCGGTCAGGGCATCGAGCAGATAGAGCATGCCGCCACATTCGGCGAGCAACGGCTTGCCGGCGTGATGATGGGCGCGAATGGCTGCGAGCATCGGCGAGTTGGCCGCCAGGGCCCGGTGATGCAGCTCCGGGTAACCACCGGGCAGGTACAGGCTGTCGGCCTGCGGCAAACTGGCGTCATGCAGCGGCGAGAAGAACGCCAGCTCCGCGCCCATGGCCCGCAGCAGGTCGAGGTTGGCGCCATAGGTGAAGGCAAAGGCTTCGTCGCGGGCGACCGCGATGCGCACACCTTGCAGCAAGGGCTCGCTCACAAGCTCGGTCGGCGCGGCGAAACTCACCGCCGGCGGCAAAGCCGCATCGCAACTGGCGCCCAGGGCGGCTGCAGCTGCATCCAGGCGTGCTTCGAGGTCGTTCAGTTCACTGGCCTGGACCAGGCCCAGGTGGCGGCTCGGCAGTTCGATGCCGGTTTCTCGCGACAGCCCGCCGTACCAGCGCAGCCCTTCGGTCAGGCTGCCTTCGAGCAATTGAGCGTGGCGTAGGGTACCGACGCGGTTGGCCAGCACCCCGGCAAACGGCAGGTCCGGCTGATAGCGCGCCAGGCCCAGGGCCAGGGCACCGAAGGTCTGGGCCATGGCCGTGCCATCGATCACCGCCAGCACCGGCACACCAAAATGACGAGCGAGGTCGGCGCTCGATGGCGTGCCATCGAACAGCCCCATGACCCCTTCGATCAGGATCAGGTCGGCCTCAGCCGCCGCTTCCCATAACAGACGGCGGCTTTCCTGCTCGCCGACCATCCACAGGTCGAGCTGATACACCGGCGCACCGCTGGCGCGCTCGAGAATCATCGGGTCGAGAAAGTCCGGGCCACACTTGAATACGCGGACCTTGCGCCCCTGGTTGCGATGCAGGCGCGCCAGAGCGGCGGTCACCGTGGTCTTGCCCTGGCCGGAAGCCGGTGCGGCGATCAATACCGCCGGGCAATGGCGCGCATCCCTCATAGCTCGACGCCCTTCTGGGCGCGGATACCGGCCTGGAAGGCGTGCTTGATCATGCCCATTTCGGTGACGGTGTCGGCCAGTTCGATCATTTCATCCTTGGCCGCACGACCGGTGACGATCACGTGCTGCATCGGCGGGCGCGCCTGCAGGTCGCTGAGGACCTGGTCCAGATCGAGGTAACCGTGCTTGAGGGCGATGTTCAGCTCATCGAGCACCACGAAGGCGATCGACGGGTCCTGAAGCATCTGCCGCGACACTGCCCAGGCGGCTTCGGCAGCAGCGATATCGCGCTGGCGGTCCTGGGTTTCCCAGGTAAAGCCCTCGCCCATCACGTGGTAGCGCACCTGTTCCGGGAAGCGTCGGAAGAACAGCTCTTCGCCGGTGCTGTTGCGGCCCTTGATGAACTGCACCACGCCGCACTGCATGCCATGGCCCATGGCCCGGGCGAGCATGCCGAAGGCCGAACTGCTCTTGCCCTTGCCATTGCCGGTGAGCACCAGCAGCAAGCCGCATTCGTTAGGCGAATTGGCGATGCGCTCGTCGATGACGGCCTTCTTGCGCTGCATACGCGCCAGGTGGCGTTCGTCGCGCTCGGTGGATTCAGTCATGAGGTTCTCCGCAAACCACTGTCGGCCGACCCGCAACGAGCGTAGCAGTCTATGGCTGCTCAGGGTTCGCGGCGAGGAACGGCGTGACAAATGAATGGATATGGCAGACGGAAAACGCGCAGGGCTACGGCACAGGCCGGAGGAACCGCGCATCACCCTCCGTGATGCCGTTGGCTGTAACAGGCCGGTCTCCGGGCTTGTGAGCGGGGCCATGAACACCCGGGACCGCGCGCCTTCCCGGGTCGAACACCCAGTGGCCCTGCGCGGCCTTGACTCACCTACCGTTGCGGGGGCAGCGCCGGATTCGCGCGCCTTGCGCGCCCACCGGCTTCCCTGTTTCACCCTGCCAGGCCATCGCCTGCAGAGCACCTGAAACAAGTCGCGAAGGTTAGAGGGTTGCACCCGGAGCGTCAATGAAAGGCGCTGAACTGGCCTGGATCAATGGCGCCTTTGACATCTTGTGCAACACTGACTTCAGTGATATCAAATAGCCATACCTCGGCTGTACTCGATCACAACTATAAGGGAGAGCAGCATGCAAGGCCTGATCATCAACAATGCGCGCCTGGAATTCCTGCGCCCCGCCCTGGAGCGCTGGGTCGATTGCATCGACCGCTTCAACCAGACCCTCGGTGATGGCGATGCGCCCTACTGGCACGGTGCCCAAGCCAACCTCGGCCTGCTTTCGGCCCCCGCCTGGCAAGCCGAGCTGGTGACCCTGCAGCAGCATCAGAGCAAGAAGCAGCGCGATGACGGTGATCGTGAAGGTCGCTGCGACCTGTACATCGCCAACCGCGAAGAAGCCGCCTACCTGCAAGCCAGCCAGCGCTGGCCGAAAATTGCCAGGCTGGACCTGAACAATGCCCTGGCCGAAACCGTGTATGCCGCACGCCAGGTTGCCGCGCCCAGCCAGCTCAAGGTCGCCGCGCTGTTCGCCAGCCCCTGGAAAGCCGGCCAGCACGCCAGCCCCGAAGAACTACAGGACCTGGTCGACGACCTGCAAAAGCATAACGCCTGCGCCATTGCCTGGTACTTCCCCTACGCCTACCGCAAGCTGCACAACGAAGCCGGCCAGTACCACCCCGGGGTGGCTTTGCTGCTCAAGCAGGCCTGAACCAGGGAACCTCCCGCGCCTGATCCGCCTCTACTGGCAATAGCAGCCATCATTGCGAGGGAAACGACATGGGCATCAGCCGGATTGCACTGCTGCTGGCAGTGACTGCGGGATTAAGCGGCTGCGGCGAGAACGCGCGCCTGGAGGTCAGCGACGGGGTCGGCCCGTCGCCGCAATTGCCCGAACCCAACAAGACCCTGATTCCCACCGTCAACATCGCCCCGGCCATCGGCTGGCCCCAGGGCATGACGCCCAAGGCCGCGCCCGGCACCCAGGTGGCGGCCTTTGCCGAAGGCCTGGACCACCCGCGCTGGCTCTACGCCCTGCCCAATGGCGATATCCTGGTGGCCGAAACCAATGCCCCGCCCAAGCCCGATGACGGCAAGGGCATTCGCGGCTGGGTGATGGGCAAGGTCATGGACCGCGCCGGCGCCGGCGTCCCCAGCGCCAACCGCATCAGCCTGCTGCGCGACAGCGACCATGACGGCGTCGCGGAAACCCGCACGACCTTTATCGAAAACCTCAATTCTCCGTTTGGCATGGCCCTGGTTGGCAACGACTTCTACGTCGCCGACACCGATCGCCTGCTGCGCTTTCATTACGAATCCGGCGCCACCTCGATCAAGGGCCCGGGTACGCCGGTGGCTGATTTGCCGGGCGGCATACTGAACCATCACTGGACCAAGAACGTGATCGCCAGCCGTGACGGCAAGAAGCTCTACGTCACTGTCGGCTCCAACAGCAATGTCGGCGAGAACGGCATGGACCAGGAAAAAGGCCGTGCGGCGATCTGGGAAATCGACCCGGCCAGCGGCCAGCAGCGCATATTCGCCTCCGGCCTGCGCAACCCCAACGGCCTGGCCTGGGAACCCCATACCGGCCAGCTGTGGACCGCCGTCAACGAGCGCGACGAGATCGGCAGCGACCTGGTGCCCGACTACATTACCTCGGTCAAGGATGGCGGCTTCTACGGCTGGCCCTACAGCTACTACGGCCAGCACGTCGATCAGCGGGTCAACCCTTCTGATCCGAACCTGGTAGCCAGCGCCATTGCGCCGGACTATGCAGTGGGGCCGCACACGGCGTCGCTGGGCCTGACCTTTGCCGAGCAGGGCCTGCTACCGGCGCCTTTCGAGCAAGGCGCATTCATCGGCCAGCATGGCTCATGGAACCGCAAGCCGCACAGCGGCTACAAAGTGATCTTTGTGCCGTTCAGCACCGCAGGCAAACCTGCAGGCAAGCCAATTGACCTGCTGACCGGGTTCCTCAATGACGAGGGCAAGGCCATGGGCCGCCCGGTCGGGGTGATCAACGACCGGCGCGGAGGGTTGCTGGTGGCTGATGATGTGGGCAACAAGATCTGGCGGGTGAGCAAGGCCAAGTGACCTGGGGGCCGCTATGCGGCCCATCGCCGGCAAGGCCGGCTCCCACACAGATCACATGCACCAATACCCTGCGCCCTCTCAGCGCTTGCGGCACAGGGTCAAGCCATCGCCAATCGGCAGCATCGACAGGTCCACCCGCGGGTCATCCTTGAGTGTGAGGTTCAATGCCTGGATCGCCCGGGTGTCTTCGCTGTCCGGCGTTCCCTGCAGCACCCGCCCGCTCCACAAGGTGTTGTCGAACAGCACCAGCCCGCCAACCCGCAGCAAGCGCAGGGCCTGTTCCAGGTAGTGTGGATAGTTGGCCTTGTCGGCATCGATGAAGATCAGGTCGTAGCGCTCTGACGGCAGCGTCGCCAGGGTCTGCAGGGCGGGCGCCAGGCGTAGTTCAATGCGCTCGGCGACCCCGGCCTCCTGCCAGTAGCGCCAGGCCACGGCGTTGTAGCTGCCTTCAAGATCACAACAGAGCAACTGCCCGTGTTCCATGGCCTGGGCCATGCATAAGGCGCTGTAGCCGGTGAAGGTACCCACTTCAATCACCCGCTGCGCGCCGATCAGGCGTACCAGCAGTGCCAGCAGTTGCCCCTGTTCCGGTGCTACCTGCCAGCGCGCTTCGGGCATGGCCTGGGTTTCGGCACGCAAACGGGCAAGCAACGGCGTTTCGCGCAGCGACACGCTTTGCAGGTAGTGGTAGAGGGGGGCGTCGAGGTAGAGCGTCTGCGCGGTCATCATCTACCTCGCGAAGGTCAGGGGTTACGCGCCAGATGCGCTGGCTGCAGCACGCGCTTGGCATTCAGGTAGGTTTTTTGCCAGTAGCTGTTGGACAGGTAGTCCAGGCGCACCGTTCCGCCGGTGGCCGGGGCATGGACGAAGCGCCCCTCGCCGACATAGATGCCGGCATGGCTAACCTGCGAACCGCCATTGGTGGCAAAGAACACCAGGTCGCCGGACTGCAGGTCGGTGCGCTCGATGCTCGGCGCTCGGATGCCGATCATTTCCCGGGTCGAACGCGGCAGCGAAATACCGGCGGCATCGCGATAGACATAGCCAATCAGGCCGCTGCAATCGAAACCCGAATCCGGGGTGTTGCCGCCCCAGCGGTACGGCGTGCCAACCAGGCCCAGGGCGCGGAACAGCACGTCTTCGGCAACCGGGGAGAAATAGACTTGCGGGGCCATGACCGCAGGCTCGACCACTTTACGCGGGGCCGGGGCATGACTTGAGCATGCACCGAGCAGTGCTGCGAGGGAAAGTACAGCGAAGCGCGCCATCATCGCCATGGTCAGAACATCCTGTCTGAAGCCGCTTCGGCCAAGAGCCGAAAAGAGTTGAGAATTTAGATTAGACGCTTTCTGTAAACACGCACGGCGACGAGCTTTTCAGCTACGTCGCCGTGGTCAAACCTGTCGAAGGATCAGTTGCGCGAGAGGGTGGTCGCGGCCGGAGCCATGGCCAGTGCACGCTTGGCTTCGATGAAGGTCTTGCTCCAGTAGCGATCACCGAGCTTGTCGATGCGCACACCACCGCTGCGGCGGCTGCTGGAGTGGATGAACTGGTCGTCACCGAGGTAGATCCCGGCGTGACTGACGCGGCCGCGGCCATTGGTGCTGAAGAACAGCAGGTCGCCTGGCTTGAGGTTGTTACGGGCAACCAGCGGGGCCTTGACGTTGATCATTTCGCGGGTGGAGCGCGGCAGGTTGAGGCCAGCTTCTTCGCGGAACAGGTAGCCGATGAAGCCGCTGCAATCAAAGCCGGTGTTCTCGGAGGTACCGCCGAAACGGTAGCGGGTACCGATCAGCGACATGCCGCGCTCGAGAATGTTGTCGGCCAGGGCGGGCAGTTGGTAAGGCTTGCTGCTGGCGAAATCTTGCAGCTCTGCTTCGGTGTTCAGCTCTTCCTCGAACGTCGCCTGGACGGAGGATTTGGTCAAAACCTGAGCGGTAACCGGTTGCTGCTGAACCTGCTGCTGGGATACGGGACCGGTGGTCGCGCAACCAAAAAGCAGGGTCACGAGTGCGAGGGGCACGAGGGGTGCGAAGCGATTTAGCATGGGCACGACCGTGTCTGGGATTTAAAGAAGCCGAGACTATGCCTTCTATCGCATCGATTTGCAAATTCAATCGAAAAAAATGTGACTTTTATGTGCCGAGGCTCTAGCCCCTGCCTTACCAGCCCAAAGTTTCTTTCAAAAACGGGATGGTGAGTTTGCGCTGAGCCTGCAAAGAGGCCTGATCGAGGCGCTCGAGCAGGTCGAACAAAGCACTCATGCTGCGGGTACCACGCGTGAGGATGAAGTGCCCGACCTCATCGGTCAGGTGCAAACCACGGCGCGAAGCGCGCAGTTGCAGGGCGCGCAGCTTGTCTTCGTCCGACAGCGCACGCATCTGGAAGATCAGCGCCAGGGTCAGGCGCGACTTGAGGTCGGCGAGCTTGATCGGCAGTTCCCGGGGCGAGCTGGAGGCGGCGAGCAACAGGCGCCGGCCACTGTCGCGCAGGCGGTTGAAGAGGTGGAACATGGCCTCCTCCCACTCCGGCTTGCCGGCAATTACATGCAGGTCATCGAGGCACACCAGTTCGTACTGTTCGAGGTTGTCGAGCAGTTCGACGCCGCGGTCGAGCAATTGTGCCAGGGGCAGGTACACCGCCGGCTCACCCAGTTGCTCAAAGCGCAGGCAGGCGGCCTGCAGCAGGTGGGTACGGCCCACGCCTTGCTTGCCCCACAGGTAGATCAGGCTTTCGGTCCAGCCGGCGTCGGCTTCGCAGAGTCGCTCGACGTAGCCCAAAGCGGCGGCGTTGGCACCCGGATAGTAGTTGATGAAGGTGGCGTCATCACGCAGACGCACACCCAGGGGCAACTGGATCGGTTTCATGCTGGCTGGGCAGTTCCGGGGAACCGCAAGGGGCCTTTTGTGAAAAGTCTGCAAAGTTTATACCCGTGGCGCCAGTCGCACAATCGGCGCAGACCACAAGTAAAATCAAAGGCTTGCATTAGCGTCTAACGGCCAATGCAAGCCAGGTGCTACCAAGCTACAGATCCGGGTCGATTTCACCGCCGTAAATATCCGACTCTTTATACAGGTCGTGGACATGGCGCAGCAGCACCATGATCACGGCCGCTACCGGCAAGGCCAGCAATACGCCGGTAAAGCCGAACATTTCACCACCGGCGAGAATCGCGAAAATCACCGCCACCGGGTGCAGGCCGATACGATCGCCCACCAGCAACGGCGTCAGCACCATGCCTTCGAGCGCCTGACCGACCATGAACACTGCTGCAATCCCGAGCAATGGATAGGGGTCGCCACCAAACTGAAACAGCCCGGCAATCATCGCCGCGCCGATACCGATAATGAAACCCATGTACGGCACGATCGCCGCAAGGCCCGCCAGCAGGCCGATCAACAGGCCAAGCTCCAGGCCCACCAGCATCAGCCCCGAGGCATAGATGATGCCCAGGGCCAGCATCACCAGCAGCTGGCCACGGACGAAGGCGCCGAGCACCTCGTGACATTCCCCCGCGAGCGCCACCACCCGCTCCTCGCGCTGACGCGGCAGCAGGCTGCGGATTTTGGCCATCATCAGGTCCCAGTCGCGCAGCAGGTAGAAACTCACCACCGGGATCAACACCAGATTGGCCAGCCAGCCGAGCAGGGCCAGGCCCGAGGCGGTGGCCTGGGACAGGATGACCCCGACGATGTCGGTGGTCTGGCCCATGTGCTCGCTGATGGCCGCCTTGATCTTGTCGAACTTCCAGAAACCGTCGGCCAGACCCAGGCGCGCCTGTACCCAGGGCAGGGCCTGGTGCTGCAGCCAGTCGAGCATCTGCGGCGCCAGCTCGTACAGGCGCACCAGCTGCTTGGCCAGCATCGGCACCAGCACCAGCAGCAACAAGGTCAGCAACAAGGTGAACAGGGCGAAGACCACCACCACGCCCCAGGTGCGCGACAGGCCTGCGCGCTCCAGGCGGTCAACCAGCGGGTCGGCCAGGTAGGCCAGCAGGATGCCGACCAGAAAAGGCGAAAGAATCGGGTGCAGCCAGTAAAGCAAGGCGGCGCACAGTAGCGCCCCGCCTACCCATACCCAGCGACGTGTATCAGTCATGAACGGCTCCGGCCAGGTCAGGGGTTACCAACGAAAACGCAGCCCGTTGAAGGGTTGTGGGGCGGCGGCCTGGGTTGCCCCGGGATTGGCCGGATCGACGGCGGCAGGTGCCGCTGGCGCTTCGGGCGGCAGTTCCTGCAGTTTGGCCAGGCCCAGTTGCGCGCGCAGCTGATCGCTATTGCCGGTGACCTGGTAGGTCAGGGTGTCGCCCTGCACCACCTTGAGTCGCGCACCATAAGGTTCGAGCACCCGGCCCAGTTCAGCATAACGCTCCAGGGTCATGCCCTGGACCTGCACCTGCATTTCGCTGCTGGCGCCTGGACGGGCGACGAAACGCGGGGCCAGGCGACTGCTGACGGCAAGCATCACCGCATCGGCCAGGGCAGCCTGGTCAGCAGCCTCGACAGTGCCCTGCTCGCGCTGGTCACCCAGCCACAGGCGCCATTTGCCCTGCCACTTGCCATCGGCTTCGCTGGCGTGCACCGCCAGCAAGGCATCGGCGCCATAGCGCTCGGAGGCCTCACGCAGCGGCGCCGGGTCAGTGCCTTCAAGGTTCTTGCCGGTCGCCACCAGTTGCTCCTGCAAGTCTGCCAATGGCAGCCGCAATGGCAGCCCACGGTGCTGGGCTGCACGGCGCAGCGGTTCGGCGCTGCCCTGGCCGTCGCCGACCAGGCTCGAGCCCTCGGTGCTGTCGTTCAACCACCAGCCGAGGATCGACGGCCGGTTGTTGCCCCACAGGGCCAGGCCGGCCTGGCGCAAGGCGCGCTCGGTGCTGCCGGGATCGAAGTCGACCAGCACGGTTTCCGGCGGACCGGCCTCGAAACCGAACTGGCTGATGATCTGTTGCGGGTCTTTACGCAGCGCAGCCAGGCCCGGGCTTTGCGCGGCCTTGGCATCGCCGGTCAGGCGCAGCACCAGGGTCTCGAGGGCTTTTCCGGTGGCCTGGGTACGGGCTTCGGCGCCCTGGCCGTTGACCGGCTCGCGGACCTGATACAGGCCGGAGAGGGTTTCGGCCTGAGCCGAGAGGCCGAACAGGGCCAGACAGCCGGCGGCCAGGTAGTTACGCAAACGCATGGAGGATTCCTGTCCTGGTAATAAAGAAGCGAGGGCGACAAAAACGGACGCAGCTCAGACCGCAGCACCCGGTAAAACATTCAACCGCTGGCGGTAAATTCTGCCCATCGCCTTTGCTATACCTTATACAGCCTGCGCCGTGGCAACCAGTCGCGCACTGTTAAAGCGTATTTTTCGCAAGAATAAAGGCTCTGCCCGTCGGCCTGAGGATGGCCGCTACCGGGCAACCCTGATAAAATCGCGCGCCTTCGCAGACCGGCGACGGTCAGGCAGCCGGATTCCCTCCGCCTTGCCTGGCAGGTCACGGTCGATTCCCCTGAATCCCTCCCCCCTAAAGGCCTGGATCATGAGCAAGCAACCCTCCCTGAGCTACAAGGACGCCGGTGTAGACATCGACGCCGGTGAAGCATTGGTCGAACGCATCAAAGGCGTTGCCAAGCGCACGGCGCGCCCGGAAGTCATGGGCGGCCTGGGCGGTTTTGGCGCCCTCTGCGAGATCCCGGCCGGCTACAAGCAGCCGGTTCTGGTCTCCGGCACCGACGGCGTCGGCACCAAGCTGCGCCTGGCACTGAACCTGAACAAGCACGACAGCATCGGCCAGGACCTGGTCGCCATGTGCGTCAACGACCTGGTGGTCTGCGGTGCCGAGCCGCTGTTCTTCCTCGACTACTACGCCACTGGCAAACTCAATGTCGACGTTGCCGCCACCGTGGTTACCGGTATCGGCGCTGGCTGCGAACTGGCCGGCTGCTCCCTGGTTGGCGGTGAAACCGCTGAAATGCCAGGCATGTACGAAGGCGAAGACTACGACCTGGCCGGCTTCTGCGTCGGTGTGGTGGAAAAAGCCGAAATCATCGACGGCTCCAAGGTTGCCACCGGTGATGCGCTGATCGCCCTGCCATCGTCCGGCCCACACTCCAACGGCTACTCGCTGATCCGCAAGATCATCGAAGTCTCCGGTGCCGACATCGAAACCGTGCAGCTCGACGGCAAGCCGCTGACCGAACTGCTGATGGCCCCGACCCGCATCTACGTCAAGCCACTGCTCAAGCTGATCAAGGACACCGGCGCGGTCAAGGCCATGGCCCACATCACCGGAGGCGGCCTGCTCGACAACATCCCGCGGGTACTGCCAAAAGGCGCCCAGGCCGTGGTTGACGTGGCCAGCTGGGAGCGCCCGGCGGTGTTCAACTGGCTGCAGCAGCAAGGCAACGTCGACGAGCACGAAATGCACCGTGTCCTCAACTGCGGCGTCGGCATGGTCATCTGCGTCGCCCAGGACCAGGTCGATAGCGCCCTGAAGGTCCTGCGTGAAGCTGGCGAGCAGCCATGGGTCATCGGCCAGATCGGCGTCGCCGCCGAAGGCGCTGCCCAGGTCGAGCTGAAGAACGTCAAGGCACACTGATGCCGAGCAAGACCTGTGATGTCGTGGTGCTGTTGTCCGGCACCGGCAGCAACCTGCAAGCGTTGATCGACAGCACCCGCACCGGCGACAGCCCGGTGCGGATCTGCGCGGTCATCTCCAACCGCGCCGACGCCTATGGCCTGCAGCGTGCCAAAGACGCCGGCATCGCCACCGCCGTGCTCGACCACAAGGCCTTCGACGGCCGCGAGGCGTTCGACACGGCGCTGGTCGAGCTGATCGATGGCTACCAGCCGCAGCTGGTGGTGCTGGCCGGTTTCATGCGCATCCTCAGTGCCGGTTTTGTCCGTCACTACCAGGGCCGCCTGCTGAACATCCACCCTTCCCTGCTGCCCAAGTACAAAGGCCTGCACACTCATCAACGGGCGCTGGAAGCCGGTGATGCCGAGCATGGCTGCAGCGTGCACTTCGTCACCGAGGAACTCGACGGCGGGCCGCTGGTCGTACAGGCAGTAATACCGGTAGAGTTGGATGACACGCCAGAACGTCTGGCACAGCGGGTTCACAGCCAGGAACACCTGATCTATCCGCTGGCGGTGCGCTGGTTTGCCGAAGGCCGTTTGCGCCTGGGCGAACACGGTGCTCTACTGGATGGCCAGCCTCTGGCGGCCAGCGGCCACTTGATTCGACCCTAGGAGAAATTATGCGTCGCGCCCTGCTCTTCGCTCTCGCCGTGCTCGCGTTGCCGTTGCAGGCAGCCGATCTGAAGCCTTTCTCGGCCAGCTACACCGCCGACTGGAAGCAGTTGCCCATGAGCGGCACTGCCGAGCGCAGCCTGGAAAAGAACGCCAACGGTACCTGGAACCTCAATTTCAAGGCGTCGATGATGATCGCCAGCCTGATTGAGCAAAGTACCCTGACTCTGGACAAGGACACCCTGCTGCCAAAGACCTACCACTTCGAACGTGGCGGCCTGGGCAAAGCCAAGAAAGTTGACCTGGACTTCGACTGGACGACCAAGAAGATCACCGGTACTGACCGCGGCGACGCGATCAACCTGCCCCTCAACCGCGGCGTGCTGGACAAGTCCACCTATCAACTGGCCCTGCAGCATGACGTGGCAGCGGGCAAGAAGAGCGTGAGCTACCAGGTGGTCGATGGCGACGAGATCGATACCTACGACTTCCGCGTCCTGGGCACCGAAAAAGTCACCACCAAGACTGGCCAGGTCGATGCCATCAAGGTCGAGCGCGTGCGCGACCCGAGCCAGAGCAAGCGCATCACCGAGCTGTGGTTCGCCAAGGACTGGGATTACCTGCTGGTGCAACTGCGCCAGGTCGAGACCGACGGCAAGGAGTACGTGATCGTGCTGCAGGACGGCACGGTCGATGGCAAGGCGGTCAAGGGCAACTGATAGCCTGACTGCTGGTAACACCCGAAACCCCGCCAAGTGCGGGGTTTCTTTTTACACCCTTGGTAGGAGCGGGCTTGCCCCGCGATCGCAGGCTACCAGTCACATCGCATCGCGGGGCAAGCCCGCTCCCACAGAAGCGCGCTGCTACCGACATGAAAGATGTTTCATGCGCCAGTCATTTACTTAGCCTGCTAACAAATTCTATAAAAGAGACCTGCGACACGGTGCCGCAGTTAACTGAAAGTGGAGTTTGCAGATGACTGTCAAAGTAACTGAGCGCGACGAAAGCAAAATGTCTCACGAAGGCCTGGCTGCAGGCGTGCGCATCTGGGATGTGCATCAGCAGGGCGAGCTGGTCGGCATGTTCCACAATGAACATGAGGCCCACAGCTACCGCATCGAGCTGGAATACCTCGAGACCAGACGGCAACAGCAATAACCCCTCCAGAAAAAACAAACCCCGCCGAAGCGGGGTTTGTCGTCATTACCACATCAGATCGTCAGGGATCACGTAGGCCGCGTACGGATCGTCGGCATCCGGCTCTTCAACCTGGGTGTTGAGCAGGACGATACGCTGCGGGTCGCGCTCCTGGATCTTCAGCGCCGCCTCACGGGGGATCACCTCGTAACCGCCTCCATGGGCAACGATGGCCAGCGAACCACTGCTCAGCTTGCTGCGCATCAGGGCGTTGACCGACAGGCGCTTGACCTTCTTGTCGTCGACGAAGTTGTAGTAGTCCTCGGTGGTCAGCTTGGGCAGGCGCGAGACCTCGATCAATTGCTTGACCTGGGCGGCGCGGGCCTTCTGCTCGGCCTTCTCCTGCTGCTGGCGGTTGAGCTCCTGGTCGCGCTTGGCCTTCTCGGCCATGGCTTCCTTGGCCAGCCGCTGCTGGGTATCGTCGACCTCGACCTGGCCTTTGTGCTCCAGGCGCTTTTGTTTCTTCTGTTCTTTACTGACCTGCTTGACCTGTTTCTGGTTGACCAGACCGGCCTTGAGCAATTGGTCGCGAAGGGAAAGGCTCATCGTTCACTCACTTATGCAACAGCTCAGCCGCAGCTGGGCAGGTTCTTTTCCTGACGTTTGGCTTCGCCCCAGAGCGCATCCATGTCTTCGAGGGTGCAATCTTCAATCGGACGGCCTATGTCGCGCAATGCCTGTTCGATAAAACGGAAACGTCGCTCAAACTTTCTGTTGGCCCCGCGCAGGGCGTTTTCCGGGTCGACCTTCAGGTGCCGGGCCAGATTCACTGCGGCAAACAGCAGGTCACCGAGCTCGTCAGCCAGGGCCACGCTGTCATCGTCGGCCATGGCCTGGAGCACTTCATCGAGCTCTTCGCGGACCTTGTCCAGCACCGGCAAGGCATCCGGCCAGTCGAAACCGACCCGGGCCGCGCGCTTTTGCAGTTTGGCCGCCCGCGACAAGGCCGGCAACGCTGCCGGCACATCATCGAGCAACGACAACTGCTCGGGCTCGCCCTTCTCGGCGCGCTCCTGGGCCTTGATCTCGTCCCAGCGCTGCTTGACCTGGGTTTCGTCGAGCTTGGGTGTGTCGAGCGCGGCGTAGAGCTCGCCGGTGGGGAACACATGCGGGTGACGGCGGATCAGCTTGCGGGTGATGCTGTCGACCACGCCGTCGAATTCGAAACGGCCTTCTTCGCGCGCCAACTGGCTGTAGTAAACCACCTGGAACAGCAGGTCACCGAGTTCGCCCTGCAAGTGCTCGAAGTCGCTGCGCTCGATGGCGTCGGCGACTTCGTAGGCTTCTTCGAGGGTGTAGGGGACGATGGTCGCGTAGGTCTGCTTGAGGTCCCACGGGCAGCCATACTGCGGGTCGCGCAGGCGGGCCATGAGGTGGAGCAGGTCGTCTAGGGTGTACATCAAAAGGCTCTCTCAGGTCTGGCCTCATCGCTGGCAAGCCAGCTCCCACAGGATCGGAGCAACCTGTTTCCTGTGGGAGCCGGCTTGCCGGCGATAGGGCCTCAAGGCGTACGGTTACGCCGCGTCTCGATGATGTTCGGCAGTTGCGAAATCCGCCCCAGCAAGCGCCCGAGGGCATCCAGGCCAGGAATCTCGATGGTCAGCGACATCAATGCGGTGTTGTCTTCCTTGTTCGAGCGGGTGTTGACCGCCAGCACGTTGATCCGCTCGTTGAGCAAGACCTGGGAGACGTCTCGCAGCAAGCCCGGACGGTCGTAGGCACGGATGATGATATCCACCGGATAGGTCTGTACCGGCACCGGGCCCCAGCTGACCTGGATGATCCGCTCCGGCTCGCGCCCGGCCAGTTGCAGCACCGAGGCGCAGTCCTGGCGGTGGATGGTGACGCCGCGGCCCTGGGTGATGTAACCGACGATCGCATCGCCCGGCAGCGGCTGGCAGCAACCGGCCATCTGCGTGAGCAGGTTGCCGACGCCCTGGATCTGAATGTCGCCACGCTTGCCCGGCTTGTAGCCGGTAGCCTTGCGCGGTACCAACTCGACATGATCGCTGCGCTCCGGCTCCACCAGTTGCTGCGCGGCGTTGACCAGGTGCGCCAGGCGCAGGTCACCGGCACCCAGCGAGGCGAACATGTCCTCGGCAGCGCGCAGGTTGGCTTTTTCCGCCAGGCGTTCGAAGTCGACCTGCGGCAAGCCCAGGCGGTTGAGTTCGCGTTCGAGCAGGGTCTTGCCGGCGGCGACGTTCTGGTCGCGAGCCTGCAGCTTGAACCAGTGGACGATCTTCGCCCGCGCCCGCGAGGTGGTGACGTAGCCCAGGTTCGAGTTCAGCCAGTCGCGGCTGGGGTTGCCGTGCTTGCTGGTGATGATCTCGACCTGCTCACCGGTCTGCAGGCTGTAGTTGAGCGGCACGATACGGCCGTTGATCTTCGCCCCGCGGCAGTTGTGGCCGATCTCGGTGTGCACCCGGTAGGCGAAGTCCAGCGGCGTGGCGCCCTTGGGCAGGTCGATGGCGTGACCATCCGGGGTGAACACATAGACCCGGTCCGGCTCGATATCGACCCGCAGCTGTTCGGCCAGGCCACCGATATCGCCCAGCTCTTCGTGCCATTCCAGCACCTGGCGCAACCAGGAGATTTTCTCTTCGTAGTGGTTGGAGCTGGATTTGACGTCGGTGCCCTTGTAGCGCCAGTGCGCGCAGACGCCGAGCTCGGCCTCTTCGTGCATGGCGTGGGTGCGGATCTGCACCTCGAGGACCTTGCCCTCCGGACCGATCACCGCCGTGTGCAACGAGCGGTAGCCGTTTTCCTTGGGGTTGGCGATGTAGTCGTCGAACTCTTTGGGGATATGCCGCCACAGGGTGTGCACGATGCCCAGCGCGGTGTAGCAGTCGCGCATTTCCGGGACCAGCACGCGCACCGCGCGCACGTCGTAGATCTGGCTGAACTCCAGACCCTTGCGCTGCATTTTGCGCCAGATCGAATAGATGTGCTTGGCCCGGCCGCTGATGTCGGCGTTGACCCCGGTGGCCAGCAGCTCGTTCTGCAGCTGGTTCATCACGTCGCTGATGAAGCGCTCGCGGTCCAGCCGGCGCTCGTGCAGAAGCTTGGCGATCTGCTTGTACTGATCGGGTTCGAGGTAGCGGAAGGACAGGTCTTCCAGCTCCCACTTGATATGACCGATGCCCAGGCGATGGGCCAGCGGCGCATAGATATCGAACACTTCGCGGGCGACGCGGTTGCGTTTCTCGTCGTCGGCGCCCTTGACCGCGCGAATCGCGCAGGTGCGTTCGGCCAGCTTGATCAGCGCCACACGGACGTCGTCAACCATGGCCACGAGCATCTTGCGCAGGTTCTCGACCTGCGCCTGCGAGCCCAGCACCAGCGACTGGCGCGGGCTGAGGCTGGCGCTGATGGCGGCCATGCGCAGCACGCCGTCGATCAGCTTGGAGACTACCGGGCCAAAGCGCTGGCCGACTTCAGCCAGGGTCACCTTGCCTTCGCGTACGGCGCGGTAGATGACCGCGGCGACCAGCGAGTCCTGGTCGAGCTTGAGGTCGGCAAGGATTTCGGCGATTTCCAGGCCGGCCTGGAAACTCGACGTACCATCGGCCCAGGAATGCTTGGCCGGGTTGCCCTTCTTCTCGATGTCCTGGGCGAACTCGCAAGCGGCCTTGAGGGCCTCCCGGTCCAGCGCCAGGTCGACGCTCACCACATGATCCAGCCATGCTTCGAGATTGATACTGCCGTCGGTGTTGACCGGCTGGTGCACTCTCACCTGTACCATCTTTGTTTACCTTTCCCTACAGCGCATTCGCGATGCGCTTGAAATCACTGGTGCTGCCCCTGCCGGACCCAAGGTGCAGCGCCGAACGCGTCAGCCTGGCTAACCCGCTTCGAATAACGCCATGGCTTCGACATGCGCCGTCTGAGGAAACATGTCGAGAATCCCGGCACTTTTTAACCGGTAACCCTGCCTGACCAGTTCGACGGTGTCGCGGGCCAGGGTCGCCGGGTTGCACGATACATAAACAAGACGTTTTGCGCCGAGGTCTGCGATTTTTCGCACAACCTCGAATGCACCATCACGCGGTGGGTCCAAGAGTACCGCAGAAAAGCCTCCTGCGGCCCAGCCCGACGCCGCCAAAGGCTGCGATAAATCGGCCTGAAAAAACTGCGTGTTATGCAAATTGTTGCTACGAGCATTGGCTGCCGCCCGCTCGACCATCGCCTGCACCCCTTCCACCGCCACCACTTCCCGCGCCTGCCGGGCCAGCGGCAAGGCAAAGTTGCCCAGACCGCAGAACAGGTCGAGCACGCGTTCATGGGCTTGCGGCGCCAACCAGGCCAAGGCCTGCTCGATCATCGCGGTGTTGACCTGGGCGTTGACCTGGACAAAATCGCCGGGCCGGTACGCCAATTCAAGGTTCCAGGGTTCAAGACGAAAACCGAGGCTCTGACCCGCATCCACCGGCGAAGGTTCACCCTCGCCTTGTAACCACAGCTGTACACCCGCCTGCGCGCAGAACGCCTGCAGGCGCGCCAGGTCGCCGTCCCCCAAGGGCCCGGTATGACGCAACAGCAGCGCCAGCGCGGTACCGCTGAACAGCTCGACGTGGCCAACCACCTGCGGTTTGCTCAAGCTGCGCAAGAGCGTGGGCAGGTGACGCATGATCGACTGCAAGGGTTGTACCAGCACCGGGCAGTCGTCGATGGCGACGATGTCCTGGCTGGCTTCGGCGCGAAATCCGACGTCGAGATGTTTCGCCTTGTTGTCCCAACGCACCGCAACCCGTGCCCGGCGCCGGTAGCCGAACTCCGGCCCGGTCAGCGGCGCAGCCCAGTGCTCGGGCTGCACGCCCGCGACCCGCTGCAACTGTTCGGCCAGCAGGCGTTGCTTGAGCGCCAGTTGATCGGCATGAGGCAAGTGCTGCAGGTTGCAGCCGCCACAGCGGTCGAAGTGCTTGCACGGGGCCTCGCGGCGCGCCGGGCTGGCATTGAACACCCGCTCCAGGCGGGCCTCGACCACCTTGCCGTGGGTATTGAGTACCCGCGCTTCGACCTCTTCCTCGGCCAGGGCGCCACTGACGAACCAGGTGCGACCGTCGAGAAAGGCAATGCCACGGCCGTCGCCAGCGAGGCGCTCGATGCTCAGGCGCTGTTTCTTGCCGGTGGGGATCTGTGGCGCGCGGGTGCCACCAGCCGGCTGAAAGCGCAGGCCGCTGTTACGTTTGTTCTTGGACATCAGTTCACTGAATCGAAAATGCCGGTCGACAGGTAACGGTCGCCACGGTCGCAAATGATCGCCACCATCACGGCGTTTTCCAGCTCGCGGGACAGCCGCAGCATGGCTGCCACTGCACCACCGGAGGACACGCCACAGAAAACGCCCTCTTCGCGGGCTAACCGGCGGGTGGTTTCTTCGGCTTCGCTCTGGGCCATGTCGACCACGCGGTCAACGCGCTCGGACTGGTAGATCTTCGGCAGGTATTCCTGCGGCCAGCGGCGGATGCCGGGGATGGCCGAGCCTTCCATCGGCTGCAGGCCGACGATCTGCACCGCCGGGTTCTGCTCCTTGAGGTAGCGCGAGCAGCCCATGATGGTGCCGGTCGTGCCCATGGAGCTGATGAAGTGGGTAATGGTGCCCTGGGTCTGACGCCAGATTTCCGGGCCGGTGCTCACATAGTGGGCTTCAGGGTTGTCGACATTGCCGAACTGGTCAAGCACCAGTCCACGGCCTTCGGCCTGCAGGCGGTCGGCCAGGTCGCGGGCACCTTCCATGCCCTCTTCCTTGCTGACCAGGATCAGTTCGGCACCATAGGCGGTCATCGCCGCCTTGCGCTCGGCACTGGAATTGTCGGGCATGATCAGGATCATCTTGTAACCCTTGATCGCCGCCGCCATGGCCAGAGCGATGCCGGTGTTGCCCGAGGTCGCTTCGATCAGGGTGTCACCGGACTTGATCTGCCCACGCAGTTCGGCGCGGGTGATCATCGACAGCGCCGGCCGGTCCTTGACCGAGCCTGCCGGGTTGTTGCCTTCGAGCTTGAGCAGGAGGGTATTGCTGGTTTCGCCGGCAATGCGCTGCAGGCGGACCAGAGGCGTGTTGCCGACGCAATCGGCGATGGTTGGGTACTGCAAGGTCATGGCGTATTCGCAATCCAGACTGCGGGGGCGCCTATCATACCGGCAAACGGGATTTGCCCATATCACGCAATGTGTAGGGGTTATAGCTGCAAGCTATAAGCAAGAGTTTACGGCCCTCTCGCTGGCAAGCCAGCTCCCACAGTGGATTTGCATGCCCCTAGTACCTGTGGGAGCCGGACTTGCCGGCGATGGGCCGCGAAGCGGCCCCAGGATCACACCGCCGGCAGTTGCATGTTCAGCCGCAGGCCCTGGCCGGTGTTTTGCGCCCACAGACGCCCGCCCTGGCGGACGATGGCATTGCGGGCAATGCTCAGGCCCAGCCCAAAGCCACCATCGCCCGGGCGCGAACCGTCCAGCCGGGTAAAGGGCGCGAAAATACGCTCAAGCTCACTTTCCGCTACCCCACCGCCCTGGTCTTCCAGCCAGATCAGCCAGTCATCGCCCTGACGCCGCCCGTCCAGGCGAATCACGCCACCGGCTGACGAATGCCGAATGGCATTACGCAAAATGTTTTCCAGGGCCTGGGCCAGGCTGTTGAGGTTACCCTGCACCCAGCACGAGGCGTCCAGCGCACAATGCAGTTGCGCACCGGGCCAGGCACTTTCGTAGCAGGCATCCTCAGCCAGCATCTCCCACAGAGCCTGGACCTGGATCGGCTCCTTGCTCATCGGCGCCCGCTCGGTGTCGAGCCAGGCCAGCTGCAGCGCATCCTCGACCAGGCGCTGCATGCAGTCGATTTCGCGGCCCAGGCGCTCGCGCAGCTGGCCGGCATCAGCCTCGCTGTCGCAAGCCACGCGCAAGCGGCTCAAGGGCGTGCGCAGTTCGTGGGAAAGGTCGCGCAACAGCTGCTGTTGCAGGGCCACCGTACCCTGCAGGCGCTCGGCCATGTCATCGAAGGCGCGGCCCAGCTCGCCCAGTTCGTCCTGGCGGCTGGTGGTGCTGCTGGCGACCCGTGCCGAGAGCTGATCGGCGCGCCAGGCATTGGCCTGCTCTCGCAACTGGATCAACGGCACAATCAGCATGCGGTACAGGCCGACACATAGCAGCAAGGTAAACAGCCCGGGGATGATGCCGTTGGTCACTACTCGCCACAGTACCCGGTACTGCCCCGGCGCCAGACGTTGCGGCAGCTCCATGACCAGGGTGCCCAGGTGCGGCTGCTGCGGGAAAGGCAAGCGCATCCACGGCATGCCGATCGAGCGCGGGCTCACCGGCCAGTCGATTCCGCGCAGGAAGGTCAGGCGCCGGCTTTCAACCTCGTTGAGCGGCGTGCTGCTCAACGACTGCAGGTCCGGGCCTATCACCCCGACCCAGCCGGGCTCCTGTTCGCGAACTGCCGCCAGCCAGGCGTCGATACCTGCCTGCCCTCCTCGCGACCAGGCCTGCTCGGCCTCGCCGGCATAGCCTTGCAGGGTGGTTTTGGCCACCTCGGACAGAAAGGCATTCTGGGTTTCCATATGCCGGCCCCAGGTCCAGCTCAGGCCGATCATCAACAGGCAGAAACCGACCAGCAGGATGGCCAGTTTCCAGAACAATGAATGACGGTTCGGCACTTCAGTTGACCTCGGCGCCGCTAAGCACATAACCCTTGCCCCACACCGTGCGCACCTCGCGCTCGAGGTAACCGATGGCCTTGAGCTTGCGGCGGATCTGGCTGACATGCATGTCCAGGCTGCGATCGTGGCGGGCATAGCCGCGCTGCAACACTTGCTGGTAAAGGAAGGCCTTGCTCAGCACCTCTTCATCGCTGCGGTGCAGGGTGTCGAGCAGGCGGTACTCGCTGAGGGTCAGCCCCGCCCACTGCTCGCCATAACAGACATCGCACGCCTCTTCATCGAAGCGCAGTTCCCCGGCCTGTACCTGTACGGGTTGTTGATGGCGCCGCTCCAGCGCCACCCGGCGCAGGATCGCCTCGATGCGCACCTGCAGCTCGATCATGCTGAAGGGCTTGGGCAGGTAGTCATCGGCACCGCGCTGGAAGCCGGTGATGCGGTCGGCCTCGGCGCCCAGCGCAGACATCAGGATCACCGGCGTCGAGCTGCTCTGGCGCAGCTGCGCCAGCACATCCAGGCCGTTGAGGCCGGGCAGCAGGATGTCCATCAGCACCACGTCAAAGCAGCTGTTTTGCGCGACCTGCAGGCCATCGCGGCCATTCTGGCACCAGGTGACCTTGAAGCCGCCGCGTTGCAGCTCCTCACGCAGGTACGCACCCAGGACCGGATCGTCCTCGATGGCAAGGATGTTGGAGGTGCTAATAGATACAGGAGTCATTGGCCGATGCTAGCAATTCTCAATCACGCAATTATTGGTTATTCACTGCGTGCAGGCAACCAGGGCTGGACCAAAGCCCCGGTTATAGTTGGCAATCGACAAAAGCAGATACAAATGAGTGCATTACGCGAGTAGGCGCGGTACTTTTCCGACTTGGTCCGTCAGCAGGAGCTGGCGGAGGCTTACAGCGCTTACCGGGCACAGGAGAGTGGCGTGCTGAATAGATTGGGGATCAGAAGCCGCGTGCTGTTGCTCGCCTTGTTACCAGCCGGCCTGATGGCGCTGGTGCTGGGCGGCTACTTCACCTGGTTGCAGCAGAGCGAGCTGCAGACCCAACTGCTGCAACGCGGCAAGATGATTGCCGAGCAGCTGGCCCCGCTGGTGGCGCCAGCCCTGGCGCGACACGACCCGGCGCAGCTGGAGCGTATCGCCGCCCAAGCCCTGGAGCAGTCCGACGTGCGTGCCGTGGCCTTCCTCGGCCCCGACCGCAACGCCCTGGCCCACGCCGGCCCGAGCATGCTCAACCAGGCGCCCACCGGCGGTGGCACGCAGTTGCTGCAACGCACCGGCAATGACGCCACCCGTTACCTGCTGCCGGTGTTCGGCCGCCACCGCGACCTGGCCGGCGAGCTGATCCCAGGTGAAGCCGACCGCCTGCTCGGCTGGGTGGAAATCGAGCTGTCCCACGACGGCACCCTGCTGCGCGGCTATCGCAGCCTGTTCACCAGCCTGCTGCTGATCCTGCTGGGGCTGGCCGCCACTGCCCTGCTGGCCTTGCGCATGAGCCGCACGATCAACGGCCCGATCGGCCAGATCAAGTACGCCGTCACCCAGTTAAAAGATGGCAACCTGGAAGAACGCCTGCCGCAAATGGGCAGTTACGAACTGGACGAGCTGGCTGCGGGCATCAACCGCATGGCCGAAACCCTGCACAACGCCCATGAAGAACTGCAGCACAGTATCGACCAGGCCACCGAAGACGTACGCCAGAACCTGGAAACCATCGAGATCCAGAACATCGAGCTGGACATGGCGCGCAAGGAAGCCCTGGAGGCCAGCCGGATCAAGTCCGAGTTCCTCGCCAACATGAGCCACGAGATCCGTACGCCGCTAAACGGCATCCTCGGCTTCACTCATCTGCTGCAAAAAAGCGAACTGACCCCGCGCCAGCTCGACTACCTGGGCACCATCGAAAAGTCCGCCGGCAGCCTCCTGGGAATCATCAACGAGATCCTCGACTTCTCCAAGATCGAGGCCGGCAAGCTGGTGCTCGACAGTATCCCGTTCAACCTGCGCGACCTGATCCAGGACACCCTGACCATCCTCGCCCCGGCCGCCCATGCCAAACAGCTGGAGCTGGTCAGCCTGGTGTATCGCGATACGCCGCTGTCGCTGGTCGGCGACCCGCTGCGGCTCAAGCAGATCCTCACCAACCTGGTCAGCAACGCCATCAAGTTCACCCGCGAAGGCACCATCGTTGCCCGGGCCATGCTCGAAGAGGAACGTGAAGACAGCGTGCAACTGCGCATCAGCGTTCAGGACACCGGTATCGGCCTGTCCAGCCAGGATGTGCGGGCGCTGTTCCAGGCCTTCAGCCAGGCCGACAACTCGTTGTCGCGCCAGCCCGGCGGCACCGGTCTGGGCCTGGTAATTTCCAAGCGCCTGATCGAACAGATGGGCGGCGAGATCGGCGTCGACAGCACCCCCGGCGAAGGTTCGCAGTTCTGGGTCAGCCTGAGCCTGCCCAAGGCCCGCGACGATGCCGAAGACCTGCCCATGCAACCGCTGGTGGGCCGCCGGGTTGCGATTGTCGACAGCCACGAACTGGCACGTCAGGCCCTGGAGCATCAACTGGAAGACTGCGGCCTGAGCGTCAGCCTGTTCGCCACCGTCGAACAATTGCTGCACGCGGTCGAAGCCGCCACCCTGGCCGGGCAACCCTTCGAGCTGGCGGTGCTCGGGGTCAACCTCGACAGCGTCTCGCCGGAACGCCTCGGCCAGTACATCCAGCAACTGGAGCACCTGGCCTGCCAGGCTCTGGTGCTGTGCCCGACCACCGAACAGGCGCTCTATCATCCGTACCTGCCCAACGCCCACGGCCAATTGCAGGCCAAGCCTGCGTGCACGCGCAAGCTGCGCCGGGCGCTGGTCGAGATGGTCCAGCCGCGGCGTCCGGGCAGCGAGAGCAAGCCGGTGTCCGACCAGCCGTTGCCGAAGGTGCTGTGCGTCGACGACAATCCGGCCAACCTGCTGCTGGTACAAACCCTGCTGGAAGACCTCGGTGCCGAAGTGCTGGCGGTCGACAGCGGTTATGCGGCGGTTCAGGCGGTGCAGGACGAGCGTTTCGACCTGGTGCTGATGGACGTGCAGATGCCCGGCATGGACGGGCGCGAATGTACCGAACAGATCCGCCAGTGGGAAAGCAGCCAGAGCGGCGCGCCCCTGCCGATCGTCGCCCTCACCGCCCACGCCATGGCCAACGAAAAACGCGCCCTGCTGCACAGCGGCATGGATGACTACCTGACCAAGCCGATCAGCGAACGGCAACTGGCCCAGGTGGTGCTCAAATGGACCGGCCTGGCCCTGGGCGCACCGCGCCAGGAACGCTCGCTGGAATCCACGCCGGACAGCAGCGAACTCAAGGTGCTCGACCCGGAGGAAGGCTTGCGCCTGGCAGCCGGCAAGCCGGACCTGGCCGCCGACATGCTGGCCATGCTGCTGGCGTCGCTGGAGTCCGACCGCGAAGCGATTCGTGCGGCCCGCGAGGTCGCTGACCGCAATGGCATGATCGAGCGCGTGCACCGGCTCAATGGCGCCTCGCGCTATTGCGGGGTGCCACAATTGCGTGCTGCCTGCCAACGCAGTGAAACCTTGCTCAAGCAGGATGACCCGCAAGCGCCGCAAGCCCTCGACGAACTGGACCGGGCCATCACCCGGCTCACGGCCCAGGCGCGGATGAGCGCCTGAACCCTGGCTGACCTGGGGCAAGCCTTGATCCTTGCCCCTTGGTTAAACTTTCAGGCAAAGCCTTCAGGAAGATCCCATGCGCGTATTGTTTTTCAGCAGCCAGGCCTACGACCAGGACAGCTTCACCAGCGCCACAGCCGTGCCGGGGCTTGAGCTGCACTTCCAGCCTGCACGCCTGACCGCAGACACCGCAGCGCTGGCCGCCGGCCATGAAGTGGTCTGCGCTTTCATCAACGACGACCTCGGCGCTGGCGTACTGGAACGCCTGGCGGCGGCCGGCACGCGCTTGATCGCCCTGCGTTCGGCCGGTTACAACCATGTCGACCTGGCCGCCGCCAAACGCCTGGGCCTGGCCGTGGTGCGGGTGCCCGCCTACTCGCCCCACGCCGTGGCCGAACATGCGGTGGCGCTGATCCTGGCGCTCAACCGGCGCCTGCACCGGGCCTACAACCGCACCCGCGAAGGCGACTTCACCCTGCACGGCCTGACCGGCTTCGACCTGCACGGCAAGACCGTCGGCGTGGTCGGCACCGGGCAGATAGGCGCGGCCTTTGCGCGGATCATGGCCGGTTTCGGTTGCCAGCTGCTGGCCTACGACCCCTACCCCAATCCCGAACTGCTGGCGCTGGGCGCGCGCTACCTGAGCCTGCCGGAGCTGCTACGCCAGGCGCAGGTTATCAGCCTGCACTGCCCGCTGACCGACGACACCCGTCACCTGATCAACGCCCAGAACCTTGCCGACCTGCAACCCGGTGCCATGCTGATCAACACCGGCCGCGGCGCCCTGGTCGACACCCCGGCGCTGATCGAGGCGCTGAAAAGCGGCCAGCTCGGCTACCTGGGGCTGGATGTCTATGAAGAGGAAGCCCAGCTGTTCTTCGAAGACCGCTCCGACCTGCCATTGCAGGACGACGTGCTGGCACGGCTGCTGACCTTCCCCAATGTGATCGTCACCGCCCACCAGGCCTTCCTCACCCGCGAGGCGCTGGCTGCCATTGCCGCCACCACCCTGGACAACATAACCCGCTGGGCGGCGGGCAATCCGCAGAACTTGGTCGAGGGTTGATGCTAGGATACGCGGCAGATTTGGAGGACCCATGGTCGAACACGATTTCCGCTACACCCTGTTTAACCCGCAACACACCCTGATCGAGTGCCGCGCCCTGGTGCCGGGCCGCTATCAAGTGACCGGCAACGGCGGCTCGATCCAGAAGAACGACGTTCTGCTGGTGACCCTCAAGGGCAGCAAGGATTTGTCCATGCGCCTGACCGTGGAATCCGTGCGCCACCTGATCAACCCGACCGGCCAATGGGTCGCGGTGGCCAGTGGCCCGGTGTTCGGCGAGCTGGCGATCCATACCTGGGACGTCAACTGCGACAGCTGCCAGGCAACCCTGAACTTCGAGTTCGCGGTCGACGCCAAACTGGGCAAAAAAGCCCAGCAACCGGCCGCCACTGCGCGCATCGCCGAACTCGGCTGGATCAGCCGCGGCGACAAACACCTGTGCCCGAAATGCAAGGAGACGGCCCAGTGAAAACGCTGTTGCTCTCAGCCCTGACCGGCACGGCCCTGCTGGGTTGCGCCGCCGAGCCGATGAAGCTGGAACAGGAACGCAGCTACCTGCTGGAGTGGATTGGCGAGCGTCCGCTAATGGACTACAGCCACCTGACCCTGACCCTGGCCACCGACGGCCGCGCCTATGGCAATGCCGGCTGCAACCACTGGTTCGCGCCTTACCAGCTGGACGGCGACAAGCTGACCTTCGGCAAGGTCGGCAGTACCCGCAAGCTGTGCGCGCCGGCGCTGATGGAGCAGGAAAAACGCTTCCTCCAGGCGCTGGAAACCGTGCAGCGTTGGGATATCTCGCCGATCGAGCAGGTGCGCTTCTGGCCGGCCGAGGGCAAGCCACTGCGTTTCTGGCCTGAGGAAGGCTGACTTAAGCGGCAAGCCACAAGCTTCAAGCAGCAAGTAAAAGCAGACTGTGCGCGGTCTTGCTCTATCTTGCAGCTTGTCGCTTGTAGCTTGAATCTGCTGTCAAGCGCCCTTGAGCGCCTTGATCTTCTGGTTCAACCCCTCAAGCGTCTGCTCGCCCATCAACTGCTCCCTTACCTTGCCCTTGTCATCGATGATGTAGGTCACCGGCAAGGCTTCACTACGCGGCAGTTGGTAACGCTCGGCCGGGTCGCTGGCCAGCACCGTGAAGCCGATGCCCAGCGCTTCGCTGGCCTTTTTCAGGTCTTCTCCCTGCAGGCCGTCGAAGTTCACCCCGAGCACCTGCACGCCCTGCCCCTGCCATTGCTTGGCAGCAGCGTTGAGTTCGGGAATTTCTATGCGGCACGGGCCGCACCATTCCGCCCAGTAGTTGAGCACCAGCCAGTGCCCTTCAATCTGCTCGGCTTTCACTGCCTGGCCGTGCTGGTCCAGACCGTAATCTGCACCGCATCCGCCGAGCAACAGGCTCGCGGTGATGGCCAGTGCTGCTGCCAAACGCCTTGTCATGGGTCAATCCTTCTCGAAGATTCAAGCAAAATGCGAAGTCGCTGCGGTTAGAATAGCCGCCACACCCTGCTGGATGCGACCCGAACATGACTGACCTGACCCTCTATCACAATCCGCGCTGCTCCAAATCCCGTGGCGCCCTCGAGCTGCTCGAAGCCCGCGGCCTGGCCCCGACCGTGGTGCGCTACCTGGAAACCCCGCCGACTGCCAGCGAACTCAAGGCCCTGCTCGGCAAGCTGAACATCAGTGCACGCCAGCTGCTGCGCAGCGGTGAAGACGAATACAAAACACTCAACCTGGCCGACGCCAGCCTCAGCGAGGCGCAGTTGATCGAAGCCATGGTCCAGCACCCCAAGCTGATCGAGCGGCCAATCCTGATTGCCGGCGATAAAGCCGTGATCGGCCGGCCACCGGAGAAGGTGCTGGAGCTCCTGCCGTGAGCGCGCCGTACATCCTGATCCTGTTCTACAGCCGTCACGGCTCGACCAGCGAGATGGCCCGGCAAATTGCCCGCGGCGTCGAGATGGCCGGCCTGGAAGCGCGCATCCGCACCGTACCGGCGATTTCCACCGAGTGCGAAGCGGTAGCCCCGGACATCCCCGATACCGGCGCGCTGTACGCTACCCTGGACGACCTGCGCCATTGCTCGGGCCTGGCCCTGGGCAGCCCGACGCGCTTTGGCAACATGGCCGCGCCGCTCAAGTACTTCATCGACGGCACCAGCAGCCTGTGGCTGAGCGGCGGCCTGGTCGGCAAGCCGGCGGCGGCGTTCACCTCCACCGCCAGCCTGCACGGCGGCCAGGAATCGACCCTGCTGTCGATGCTGCTGCCGCTGATGCACCACGGCATGCTGATCATGGGCCTGCCCTACAGCGAGTCGGCGCTGCTGGAAACCCGCGGCGGCGGCACCCCTTACGGCGCCAGCCACCATGCCGGTGCCGACGGCAAGCGCGATCTGGATGCCGACGAAATCGCCCTGTGCCGCGCCCTTGGCCAGCGCCTGGCGACCACCGCCAACCTGCTGGAGAACGGCCGTGGCTAAAAAGCCCAAGGTGCTGCCCCCGATCGCATGGCTGACGCCGCGCCTGCGCCTGACCCGGGCGCTGAGCCTGGCGAGCTTTTTCGGCCTGATCGCCTTGCTGACCCTGAACAACCTGCTGTTCGCCGACCTGCACGGTGCGCGGGTCGGGGTGATCCTGGCGATTGAACTGGTGCCGCTGGTCCTGCTGTTGCCAGGCATGCTCCTGGGCAACGCCCGCGCCCACGCCTGGACCTGCTTTGTGGTCAACCTGTACTTCATCAAGGGCGTGCTGGCCGCGTTCGACCCGGCCCGGGCACTGTTCGGCTGGCTGGAAGTGGCGATCAGCCTGGCGCTGTTCGTCAGTGCCCTGCTGTATGTGCGCTGGCGCTTTCAGTATGAGCGGCGGCTGGCGGGGGAAGGTTCGAACTAAGAGTTGAATCCATCGCTGGCAAGCCAGCTCCCACAGGGTTTTGTGGGAGCTGGCTTGCCAGCGATCATGGCACCACCGATCTCAGTGGTTGACGGTATGCGCCAGCATCACCGACAGCTGGCACAACGGCCGCCCACTCTCGGCATGCCACTGATTGAAGGCATCCTGCACCAGGGCCAGATCGCGCTGGCTGGTCGGCGGCTTGTCGATGATGTCCTGGGCGATCAACGCCGCAGCCATGTCATTGGTGGGGATGAACGTGTCCTTGCCGCACATGCGCAAGAAGCGCGGCGCCGACAGCCCGCCCAACTGGTTGCCATGCTTGGCCAGGTACTTCCACAGGCCGACGATATCGGTCACCGGCCAGTCGGCGATAAACGCACCGAAACTGCCGAATTCCTTCTCGATTTCGAGGATCATCTGCGCATTGCGCGGCACGCTCTTGAGCTTGCCCAGGTGGCGGATGATCCGCGTGTCCTGCATCAGCCGCTCCAGGTGCTCGGCGCCCATCAGCACGACCTTTTCCGGGTCGAAGCCAAAGAACACCTGCTCGAAGGCCGGCCATTTGGCGTCCACCAGGCTGTGCTTCAAACCGGCGCGAAACACCCGCAGGGCCAGGGTCGACAGGTAACGGTCGGCGCCGATCGCGCGCAACTGCTCGGGGCTTTTCGCCTGGGGCAGGTGCGCTTCGAGGGCGGAGGCCGAGCCGAAGCGGTTCAGGCAGTACTCATGCAGCCAGTGGTAATCGCGCATGGCCGTCAGATGTTCAGCACGTCGACAAAGCGCGGGGTGGCGGTCTCGTCGATCTTCAGGCTGGTGAAGTCGAACAGGTTGCGGTCAGCCAGTTGCGACGGCACCACGTTCTGCAGGCCACGGAAGATGTTCTCGGTACGCCCCGGGGTCTTGCGCTCCCACTCCACCAGCATGTCCTTGACCACCTGACGCTGCAGGTTTTCCTGCGAGCCGCAGAGGTTGCACGGGATGATCGGGAATTCGCGCATGTCCGAGTAGGCCTGGATGTCCTTCTCGCTGCAGTAGGCCAGCGGGCGGATCACCACGTTGCGCCCGTCATCGGCACGCAGCTTGGGCGGCATGGCCTTGAGGGTGCCGTTGAAGAACATGTTGAGGAAGAAGGTCTCGACGATGTCGTCGCGGTGATGCCCCAGGGCCATCTTGGTCGCGCCGATCTCGTCGGCGAAGGTGTACAGGGTGCCGCGACGCAGGCGCGAGCACAGCGAGCAGGTGGTCTTGCCTTCCGGGATCAATTCCTTGACCACCGAGTAGGTGTCCTTCTCGACGATGTGGTACTCGACGCCAAGCGTCTCGAGGTAGGCCGGCAGCACGTGCTCGGGGAAGCCCGGCTGCTTCTGGTCCATGTTCACCGCAACGATGTCGAACTTGATCGGCGCCACTTTCTGCAGGTGCAGCAGAACATCGAGCATGGTGTAGCTGTCTTTGCCGCCGGACAGGCAGACCATGACCTTGTCACCGTCTTCGATCATGTTGAAGTCGGTGATGGCTTCGCCGGCGAGACGACGCAGGCGTTTTTGCAGTTTGTTCTGGTTGACCGAAAGGGTGCCCATAGCGCTTGGAATCCGCGAGGTGTGACAAAAGCCGAACATTTTACCCTTAAACCGCAGGTGGGCGTAGGCCAATCCGATAAAGACTGCATTGTGATTAAGCACGCCCCTGACAGCGCGATTTGCTCTAAAAAGCCGGCTTTGTGCGGCGAACGCCTTTCTATACTGCGACATAAGGCCACACAAAGGTGACCTCCAACCTCTGGCCCAGACTTGGGGCCGCAAGCGCTCCACTGGGGGGCGATGGCAACAACGAAGGAGTGACCGGCATGATCCATCACGTTGTTGGGCTATTTACCCATCCCGATCAGGAATGGAAAGAAATACGCGGTGAAGAAGAAAGCATCAGCCACATGTACCTGACCCACACGCTGATCCTCGCCGCGATCCCGGCGATCTCGGCGTTTATCGGTACCACCCAGGTCGGCTGGGTCATTGGCGATCGCGCCCCGGTCATGCTGACCCAGGAAAGCGCACTGTGGATGACCATCATGTCCTACCTGGCCATGCTCGGCGGCGTGGCGGTGATGGGCGCGTTCATCCACTGGATGGCCCGCACCTACGACGCCAACCCCAGCCTGGCGCGCTGCATTGCCTTTGCCACCTACACCGCAACGCCGCTGTTCATTGGCGGCCTGGCGGCGCTGTACCCGCACCTGTGGCTGGGCATGATCGTCGGCACCGCCGCGGTGTGCTACACGGTTTATCTGCTGTATGTCGGCCTGCCGACTTTCA
This sequence comes from Pseudomonas sp. JV241A, assembly GCF_900275665.1. Lineage (NCBI taxonomy): Bacteria > Pseudomonadati > Pseudomonadota > Gammaproteobacteria > Pseudomonadales > Pseudomonadaceae > Pseudomonas > Pseudomonas sp. JV241A. The sequence continues at coordinate 23,786 of NZ_OPYO01000012.1, read as the reverse complement.
TGAACATTCCTTCCGATGAGGGCTTTCTGTTCTCGAGTTCGGTACTGGCGGTAGGGCTGGTGGTGCTGGTCGCCATCATGGCCTTTACCGTGATTGTCTGGGGACTGGGCGTGGGGCCCGTCTACACCAACTAACCCAAACCATTAGAATCAACGGCAACATAGGTGCAACAACCTTCAGGCCGCCGCAAGGCGGCCTGATGCTGTGCGCTGACAGGTGGCTCGGCAGCGCCGCCGCGGTTGCGGCATAATTATCGGCCAGGAGTGTTCCCCGATATGCCCGAACTGCTCAAATCCCGCGTCGAAACCTGTTACCAGCAAGCCGAAACCTTTTTCAAACGCCCCTTCCCGCGCCCCGAAGTCAGCTTCAAGCTGCGCGGACAGAAGGCCGGCGTCGCGCACCTGCACGAGAACCTGCTGCGCTTCAACCTGCAGCTGTACCGCGAGAACAGCGACGACTTCCTCAAACAGACGGTGCCCCACGAGGTCGCCCACCTGGTTGCGCACCAGCTGTTTGGCGACCGCATCCAGCCCCATGGCGAGGAATGGCAATTGATCATGCGCGGCGTGTACGAGCTGCCGCCGCACCGTTGCCACAACTACGCGGTCAAGCGCCGCACGGTGACCCGCTATATCTACCGCTGCCCCTGTGCCGGCAGCGACTTCCCGTTTTCGGCCCAACGCCACAGCCTGGTGCGCCAGGGGCGGCGGTACCTGTGCCGGCGCTGCCGCAATACCCTGGTGTATAGCGGCGAGACCCGGGTGGAGTAAAAGCATCGCGGGGCAAGCCCGCTCCCACCCCATCTGTAGGAGCGGGCTTGCCCCGCGATGAAGCCCCCCCGCAGACACAAAAAAGCCCATCCGAAGATGGGCTTTTTGCGTTACGCAGCCTGCCTGTTAGCGAGCAGGACCTTCAGCCACGCCCAGGTCATCCATCGGACGGGTGTCAGTCAGTGGCGAACCACCGGAAGCCAGCTCGGCCTGCAGCTTGTCTTCGTCCAGCTCGTTGACCCACTTGGCCACGACCACAGTGGCCACGGCGTTACCGATCAAGTTGGTCAGGGCGCGGGCTTCGGACATGAAGCGGTCGATGCCGAGGATCAGCGCAAGGCCGGCAACCGGCAGATGGCCAACAGCCGACAAGGTCGCGGCGAGCACGATGAAACCACTACCGGTAACGCCCGCAGCACCTTTGGAAGCCACCAGCAGCACCAGTAGCAGGGTGATCTGGTGGGTGATGTCCATGGTGGTGTCGGTCGCCTGGGCGATGAACACGGCGGCCATGGTCAGGTAGATCGAGGTACCGTCGAGGTTGAACGAGTAGCCGGTCGGGATCACCAGGCCTACCACGGATTTCTTCGCGCCCAGACGCTCCATCTTGGTCAGCATGCGTGGCAGCGCCGACTCCGAAGAAGAAGTACCCAGAACGATCATCAGCTCTTCACGGATGTAGCGGATCAGCTTGAGGATGCTGAAGCCGTGGGCGCGGGCGATACTGCCGAGCACCACCAGGATGAACAGCACGCAGGTGACGTAGAAGCAGATCATCAGCTGGCCCAGTTGCACCAGCGAACCGACGCCGTACTGGCCGATGGTGAAGGCCATGGCACCGAAGGCACCGACTGGCGCCAGCTTCATGATCATGTTGATGATGTTGAACATGACATGGGCGAAGCGGTCGATCAGGTCCAGCAGCGGCTTGCCGTAGGCACCCAGGCGATGCAGGGCGAAGCCGAAGATCACCGAGAACATCAGCACTTGCAGGATATCGCCGTTGGCGAAGGCGCCGACCACGGTGTTGGGGATGATGTTGAGCAGGAAGCCCACGGTGGTCTGCTGCGCGCCGGCGGCGGCGTAAGCGGCCACACTGCTGGCGTTCAGGGTGCTGACGTCGATGTGCATGCCGGCGCCAGGCTTGACCACGTTGACCACGACCAGGCCGATGATCAGGGCGATGGTCGAGACGATTTCGAAGTAGAGCAGCGCGTAGCCACCGGTCTTGCCGACCGATTTCATGTTCTGCATGCCGGCGATGCCGCTGACCACGGTGCAGAAGATGATCGGGGCGATGACCATTTTGATCAGTTTGACGAACCCGTCACCCAGCGGCTTCAGGGCCACGCCGGTTTCAGGGTAGTAATGGCCCAGCAGGATACCGATGGTGATCGCTACTAACACCTGGATATACAGCGATTTGTACAGTGGCTGACGCGTCGTCATGGCTAATTCCTCAAGGGTACCGGCCCATCCTTCCCAGGATGCGGGGTACCTAAAGCGCGAACCCTCCTGCACTGGAGGGATTTGTTGTGTCGAGCTGCCTGGCAGAACTCTGATGAGTCCATAGCAAGCCCGATGCCAAAATGCGCTTTAACGGTGCAAGCCCCGGTTTTACGGGGCTGCAATGCACAACGAGGTTGCAGGTTGACGCGATGGGGTTGGCGGTTTTCCGCACGCCACGGAAAAGAATCCGACAATGATGGCGGTAATCCGCCTAGGTATTTCTTTCCAACTCGAAGCGAATGCGAAAGGCAGCACCGCCCAGTGGCGAGTCATCGAGGGTCAAGGTCGCGTCGTAGCTTTCGATGATGTCCTTGACCACCGCCAGGCCAATGCCCTGCCCCGGGTTCTGCCGGTCGAGACGCTCGCCACGCTGCAGGATGCGCTCGCGCTGGTCGGGCGGCACACCCGGGCCGTCGTCCTCGATACACAGCACCACCTGCGTTTCGCCCGCCTGCAGACTGATGCGCACCTGGTTCAGGCACAGGCGGTAGGCGTTTTCCAGCAGGTTGCCAAGCAGTTCGAGCAAGGCGCCCTGCTCCATCGGCACCATCGCATTCGCCGGCACATCCACACTGATGTGCACGTGTTTGTCGCGATAGACCTTGGCCAGGGTGCTGCACAGGCTGTCGAGCAACGGCCGCAACTGCACCTGGTGGCGCACCAGGCCGCTCTTGCGCAGGCTGGCGCGTTGCAGCTGATAGTCGATCTGCTGGCTCATGCGTTCGATCTGGCTTTGCAGCACCCGCGCCTGTTCACGGTCTTCGCGGCGCTGGGCCATGCTTTCGCTGACCCCCTGGAGCACGGTCAGCGGGGTTTTCAGGCTGTGGGCCAGATCGCCCAGCGAATCGCGGTAGCGCCGGCGCTGCTCACGCTCGCTGCGCAGCAGGCGGTTGAGCGAGTCGGTCAGGCGCAGCAGTTCACGCGGATGCTCGCCGCTCAGGCCTTCGCGGGCACCTGATTCGACATCATCGAGTTCGCGGCTCATCTGCCGCAGTGAACGCAGGCCCCAGGTCAGACCGGCCCAGAGCAGCACCAGCAAAGCCAGCAACGCTGCGCCAAAGCCCAGGTAGAGCTTCTCACGCAGGCCATCGAGGGTGTGCTGGTATTCGCGCAGCGGCTGCAGGGCAACGATGCTGAAGGCGGCGGTCTTGCCGCCGAGCAGCTTGACCTCGACGTCATAGACGAAGAACTCCTCGCCATCGTCCTGGCGAATTCGCGCGAATTCGTTGCCACGGCCGTCATAACGCGGGGTGTAGTTGATGTTCTCGTCCGCCGTGGCCCGAGAGCGCCACACCAGGTTGCCCTGGCGGTCGTAGATGTAGCCGAGCAGGCGGCTGTCGGGCAGGTTGAATTTCTCGTCGGGCAACAGCACCGGCATCTGCAGGTTGCCGCCCTCGATGCGCGCGGCGGAAATCAACGTGGTGACGTCCGACGCCAGGCGCTGCTCGATCGACTCCTGCAAGGCCAGGCTGAAGGCCTTCTGCAAGGCCGGCAGCAAGCCGAGCATGAACAGTAGCGCCAGCACCGCGGCCGCCAGCATCAGACGCAGGCGTAGCGAACGGATCATCGGCAACGCTCGGTGAACAGGTAGCCCAGGCCACGCACGGTATCGATCGGCTTGAAGCCGTTGCTACCCTCAAGCTTGCGCCGCAAACGGCCGACCAGCACCTCGATGACGTTCGGATCGCGCTCGTCATCGTCCGGATACAGCTGCTCCATCAAGCGGTCCTTGGCCACCACCTGCTGGTGATGACGCATCAGGTATTCGAGGATGCGGTATTCATAGGCGGTCAGCGCCAGGGGCTGTTCGTCGAGGGTTGCCTGCTTGCGATTGAGGTCGAGCACCAGGGGGCCTGCGGCGATGGTCGACTGGGTAAAGCCGCTGGAGCGGCGCAGCAAGGCGTTGAGGCGGGCTTCGAGCTCTTCGAACTGGAAGGGTTTGACCACATAATCGTCGGCGCCGGCGGCCAGGCCTTCGACCTTGTCCTGCCAGTTGCCGCGGGCGGTGAGGATCAGGATCGGGAAGCTCTTGCCCTGGGACCGCAACTGGCGGATCAGGTCGAGCCCGCTCATGCCCGGCAGGCCCAGGTCGATCACCGCCAGGTCATGATTGAACTGCTCGGCCTGGTACAGGGCCTCCTCGGCATTGGCCACCGCTTCGACCACATGCCCGCTTTCCGTCAAGCGGCTGTACAAGTGATGACGCAAAAGTGCTTCATCCTCGACCACCAGCAGTTTCATACGCTCCTCCAGACCCGTGCCGGCCTTCATTGGCCAGTCAGTTTTGTAGACCGAATGCAGAATAACAGCGAACCGGCCGTGCGCATGCAGGCCGGTTCGGACATCGCCAGGCGACTTAGAACGCGTAGTTGGCCGACAGGTAGGTCTGGGCGCTGCTGTTCAGGCGCAGGCTGCCGACTTTCGGACCATCATGTTCGGACAGCTCGGTGCTGGCGTTGCTGCGCAGGTAACGGTAGCCCAGTTCCACCGAGGCATTGTCGCTGACTTGCTGCAACACGCCGGCTTGCAGGCCGATGGCGTAGCCGGTGTCGGTGTCGCGGCTGTAGCCGGAGGACTCCATGCTCATCTTGGTCAGGCCGGCGCTGGCGCCACCGAACAGCTTGGTGGTGCTGCCCAGCGGGTAGAACAGGTCGTAGCTGCCCAGCAGGTTTTCCTGGCGCACTTTCAGGCCGCTGTGGTCGTTGGAGACGTTGTCGTAGGTGAGGTAGTAGCGGCCCTGGTCGTTCATCTGGCCGACGCGGATGCCGTAGGTGCTGTCCTTGCTGATGATGCCGTCGGTGTTCAGGTGATCAGTGTTGCGGGTCAGCAGGCCGGACTTTTTCATCTTGTCGCTGGTCTGACCATAGGTGACGCCGGCGAAAGTGGTGTCAGCGGCCTGGGCGGCGGCGCTGGCGCCAAGGAAAGCAACGGTGAGCAGCAGGGTGTTGAGCTTTTTCATCGTGTGGTACTCCAGGTGATGCACTGTGTTGGTGTGGAAGCTAGAGTAAGCAAGCCGTCCTGAACCGCCGCTGAACCCAGGCTGAACCTCGGCTGAACAGCTGCACTGAGTGCAAAACCGACTGCAAGTAAGGAGTACGACCATGCGTTGTCTGCTCGCTCTGGCCCTGATCGGTGCCGCCAGCCTGGCCCAGGCGGCGGTGCAAACCCGTGAGATCCCCTACCAGGACGCCGACGGCAAGCGCCTGGTCGGCTACTACGCCTACGACGACGCCGCCGAGGGCAAGCGCCCGGGCGTGGTGGTGGTGCATGAATGGTGGGGGCTCAACGACTATGCCAAGCGCCGCGCCCGCGACCTTGCCGGGCTTGGCTACAGCGCCCTGGCCATCGACATGTATGGTGACGGCAAGACCACCGAGCACCCGGCCGATGCCCAGGCCTTCATGGCCGCCGCGCTTAAAGACCCGGATGCGGCGGCCGAGCGCTTTGATGCCGGGGTTGAGCTGCTGAAGATTCAGCCGCAGACCGATACCACGCAGATCGCCGCCATCGGCTACTGCTTCGGCGGCAAGGTGGTGCTCGACGCCGCGCGCCGCGGCGAAGCGCTGGCCGGTGTGGCCAGTTTCCATGGTGCGCTGGTGACCAACACGCCGGCGACGCCGGGCAGCGTCAAGGCCAAGGTGCTGGTCGAGCACGGCGCCAAAGACAGCATGGTGACGCCGGAGCAGGTGGAGAAATTCAAGGAAGAAATGGACGCGTCCGGAGCGAGCTATGAGTTCGTCAGTATTCCCGGAGCCAGGCATGGTTTTACCAATCCGGATGCCGACCGCCTGAGCCATGGCGGGCATGGCGGACCGGATATTGGCTATAACAAGGCCGCGGATGAAAGCTCGTGGGCGGATCTGCAGGCGTTCTTCAAGAAGATCTTCACTAAAGGTTGACCCCGGTAGGAGCGGGCTTGCCCCGCGATAGCGGTGTGACAGTCACGCCGCTATCGCGGGGCAAGCCCGCTCCTACACCGTGACACGTTGGCAGCAGCCACGGCACAATAGCGGCCATGAATCGACTGCCCACCTGCTGCGCCCCGCTCCTGCACCACTGGCCCCTGCCGCGTCCGGTCCCCGGCGCGATTCTGGTCAGTTGCCCGTTCGACCCGGCCCTGCTCGCCAGCGACGACTTCAGCCGCGCCGGTATCGAACAGACCGCCAGCCTGCAACGCTCGGTGGCCAAGCGCCAGGCCGAGTACCTGGCTGGCCGGGTGTGCGCCCGCGCGGCCTTGATGCAGCTCGATGGCCGCGACTATGTCCCGGGCACTGACGAAGACCGCGCCCCCATCTGGCCGGCCGGTATCAGTGGCTCGATCACCCACGGCAAAGGCTGGGCCGCCGCGGTGGTGGCGCGCAACAGCGATTGCCAGGGCCTGGGCCTGGATCAGGAAAGCCTGCTCAGCGACGAACGCGCGGAGCGCCTGGCCCGGGAGATTCTCACCGAAGCCGAAATGCAGCGCATGAACCCCAGCCAGGTGGGCCTGAGCGTGACCCTGACCTTCTCGCTGAAAGAAAGCCTGTTCAAGGCGCTCTATCCGATCGTCAGGCAGCGCTTCTATTTCGAGCACGCCGAAGTGCTGGAGTGGTCCGCCGACGGCCATGCACGCTTGCGTCTGCTGACCGACCTGTCGGCGCAGTGGCACCACGGCCGCGAGCTGGAAGGGCAGTTCTGCCTGCAGGATGATCAACTGTTGAGCCTGGTCAGCGTCTGAGCTTCAGGGCAGTAGCGGGCAGTGCTCGCAATGCCCGACCCAGTCGACCTTGTAACTCAGGCAGCAGGTACGGCGCCGACGCCGGCCCGCAGCATCCTGGCTGACAGCGGCATACAAGGGGCTGCCGGGCGTTTGCAGCAGCACCTGCAATCCTGAGCTGTCCACCCTGCCTTGCAGCGCCTGATCCAGGCAATCGCCGGCATTGCCCCACAACACCGCCATCGAAACCGGTCCCAGCTCGGCCAGGCGCACAACCAACGGTTGCAGATGCTCAGCGAACAGGTCCTGGCACGGTGTTGCTTCGGCGACCAGCGTGACCGGCAAACCGCGCGCATCCACCTGCACCGCGGTATCGCTGAAAGCCGACAAGGGTTCGCCCTCGCCCAACATCCGCCAGACCAGTGCGAAGTAATACTTCGACCACTGCGACACCAGCACCGGCCGTTGCGCAGGCATCAACTGGGGGCCATAAAGCGCCAGCAGCAGAGGGTCGAACCGTGCTTGGTCGAGCAAAGCCTGCAGGGCAATCGGCGAACTCATGCGCCGTCCTGATTGCGCGGCCAGTTCAGGCTGAAGCAGGCGCCGCCCAGGCGCTCGCTGTGCCCCACTGACGCTCGCCCGCCATGCCAATAGATGATCCGCCGCACGATCGACAAGCCCAGGCCATGCCCGCCCGAAGCGCGGGTGCGGCTGTCATCGAGGCGGGTGAAGGGGGTGAAGATGCGCTCCCAGACGCTTTCCGGCACGCCGGGGCCATCGTCCTCGACATCGATCCGGCAACGCTGCAGCCCCAACTGATAGCTGAGGCTGACCTGCGATTCGGCGTGGCGCATGGCGTTGCTGACCAGGTTCTGCAACGCCCGGTGCAGGTAGCGCGGCTCGGCCTCGACCCACGGTCCCTGCCCGTCCGGGCCTTTTTCACCGCCCTGGCACGGGCCACGCAGCACCCGCACCTCGCGGCGCAGCGGCGCCAGTTCAGCGATCACCTGGTCGAGCAAGGCATCCAGGTCGACCCGCTGGAAATGCAGGGCCGGCGCGCCCTGCTCCAGGCGCGCGTAGGTGAGCATCTCATCGACCAGCTTGTCCAGGTCCTGGATATCGCCATCCATGCCGGTCAGGTACTTGTCCCGGGCCTGGTCATTGCTGGCGCTGGCGATCATTTCCAGGCCAAAGCGCAGGCGCGCTACCGGCGTGCGCAGTTCGTGGGACACCGCCCGCACCAGCTCGCGCTGGATGGTCAGCGAGCGCTGCAGGTGTTCGGCCATGCCATTGAACGCCGCGGCCAGGCGCCCGACCGAATCGGCGTCGTCGGCGGCTACGCGGGTTTCCAGGCTGCCCTGGGCAATCAGCGTTGCGGCGGCTTCAAGCCCGGACAGGCGCCGTTCCAGCTGGCGCACCAGCAGGTAGACGATCAGGCCGATCAGGCACAGGCCCAGCACCGCAATCAGCACCAGCAGTTGCGGCGGATAGGGGTTCATCTGGTACAGCGGGCCGATTTCCAGCACCCAGGGCGTACCGACCAGGCCGGCGAACACACGGATCGAGTTGCCGTCCTTGCCCAGGGCCATCACCGTGTCGCCTTCGTCGATGCGTCGGCGCTGGTCTTCGTCCATGTTGGTCTGGCTGACCCGCTGCAGGCGCAGGTCGAAGCCAAAACCCTTGCTCTGCTTGAGTGCGGCCAGGCGCTGGGGCTGCTCGGCCACCGGGTAGCGCACCAGCTCATCGGCCAACAGGTAGATAGTGGCACGGGCCAGTTGCTCGCTGATCTGCTGCACTTCGCCAACCAGCAGCAAATCCTGGTCACCGACCTGACGCAGCACCTTGGCCGCGTGCGGGCCGGTCTTCTCGACCAATACCTGGCCGCGCTGCAACTGGCTGCGCTGGCTGCCGTCGAGGGCAGTGCTGCTCAGCACCTGCAACTCCAGCGGAATCCCCAGCAGGCGCTCCCAGATCAGCAGGGCGCGCTTGCGCTCGACAGCGTCCAGTGGCGCCAGGTTGTCAGCCATCAGGGTAAAGGTGCCGTGGGCCAGGCGCTCGCGGTACTGGCCGGCGCGCACCTCGTTGAGCAGATGCAGGCTGAGCACGCCCAGCACCGCCACCAGCACCAGGGCGGCGAGCATGCCGCCATAGATGCGCAGGAAGATCGAGTTCATTGCACCTGGCCCATGGCTTCGGCCGCTTCGCGGACGAACAGGTAACCTTTGCTGCGGATGGTCTTGATCATCCGCGGGTGCTCCGGGTCGTCGCCTATTTTCGGACGGATGCGCGAAATACGCACATCAATGGAGCGGTCCTGGCCGTCATAGCCGACGCCGCGCAGGGAAGTGAAGATCTCTTCGCGCGACAAGGTGCGCCCGGCGTTGCTCACCAGCAGCCATAAAAGGTCGAATTCGGCGCTGGTCAGTTCGATACCGCTGTCGTACAGCCAGGCCTCGCGCAGGGTGTTGTCGACCCGCAGCGGGCCGAACTGCAGGGCTTGCAGCGCTTGCGCCTCAGCCGGCGCCTCGCTGCGGCGCAACAGGGCATTGATGCGTGCCAGCAGCAAGCGCGGGCGCACCGGCTTGCATACGTAGTCGTCGGCGCCCAGGTCCAGGCCCTGGATCTGATCAAGGTCGTCGCTGCGCGCGGTCAGCATCAGGATCGGCCCGGGGTACTGTTGGCGCACCTTGCGGCAGATGCTCAGGCCGTCCTCGCCGGGCAGCATCAGGTCGAGGATCACCAGGTCCGGCTGCTCGGCAATAATCCGCGCCGCCGCCCGGGCGCCATCGCCCTCCACTTCCACGGCAAAGCCATTGGCCTGCAGGTATTCACGGGTCAGGTCGGCCAGCCGCTGGTCATCCTCGACGATCAATACCCGACTGCTCTGCTCCACGGCTCACCTCAACAGCTTGTTGTTATAAAGAGTGCCCACTTCACCAAAAGGCAACATTGGCCCCGGATACTACGTCGGGCACCCGCGCCTGCCAACCGCCGTTGCAAGCGGTTAAAAACCTGCGGGAAAGCCGCTCGGACAAGCCGATTTTTTGTGATAGGGTTCGCGCCCGCAAAATCGGCCTGCGGCCTTAAGACCTGCGAAAAAATCGGTGACAGCCGGTCATGCCGCGCTAAGACGCGGCCTACAAGGGGTTGAGTGAAATCACTCACAAAATACGCACAAGTTATCCACAGACCCCGACCTTGCATTACCCCCAAGACCGCATTATCTTGTATCCCCAGCGAAACAAAACACTACATCTTGGGGTTTCCTGAAAATCCCAAGCACAAGTCAAGCAGAGAACTCAAGCCCTCAACGGGTAGATTTTTTGCTTGAACTTTAGAAGAGATCAGCAGCCAAACCGCTCCTGCGGAGGCGACCGGTGCAAACCCCTGGAGGGTGTTGTTTCGGGTACGGGTGAGGCCAACGGCACACCCGACAGCAACAGTTTTGAGTCGTAGATTCAAGACCTTTGACTTCGGCCAGGGAGCGGCAAGCATTTGCCCTAATTCCTGAACTGTCCCGAAGTGAGTATGCCCGACCTGTGCGGCATGCCGGAACTCTCGTTCCTGCGCGCCCTCGGGGTCGGTTGTTGAGCTTTCGGACGGAACGGTTGGCGCTCACCAAGCGCCTAAACATACTTAGAGAACGTGGAGACACCCATGCAAACCGACACAACTCGCGAGAACCCGCAGGCCAAGGCGCCGCAGGCCGCTGATTCGAACCAGGATCTGGCTGCCACCGCCCCGGGCCAACTGCGCGTGATCAAGCGTAACGGCACTGTCGTCGCCTACACCGATGACAAGATCACCGTGGCCATCACCAAAGCGTTCCTCGCAGTTGAAGGCGGCACCGCTGCCGCCTCGTCGCGCATCCACGACACCGTTGCCCGCCTGACCGAACAGGTCACCGCGACCTTCAAGCGTCGCATGCCTTCGGGCGGCACCATCCACATCGAAGAAATCCAGGACCAGGTCGAACTGGCCCTGATGCGTGCCGGCGAGCAGAAAGTCGCCCGTGACTACGTGATCTACCGCGACCAGCGTGCCAAGGAGCGTGCCACCCGTGGCCACGCCGAAGACGCCAGCGTCCAGCCGCACCCAAGCATCCGCATCACCCTGGCCGACGGCAGCCTGGCGCCGCTGGACATGAACCGCCTGAACACCATCATCAGCGAAGCCTGCGAAGGCCTGGCCGAAGTCGATGGCGAGCTGATCCAGCGCGAAACCCTGAAGAACCTCTACGACGGCGTGGCCATCACCGACGTCAACACCGCCCTGGTGATGACCGCCCGCACCCTGGTCGAGCGTGAGCCGAACTACTCGTTCGTCACCGCCCGCCTGCTGATGGACACCCTGCGCGCCGAAGGCCTGGGTTTCCTCGAAGTTGCCGACAGCGCCACCCACCACGAGATGGCCGACCTGTACGCCAAGGCCCTGCCTGCCTACATCGCCAAGGGTGTCGAGTTCGAACTGCTGAACCCTGCCCTGGCCGACTTCGACCTGGAAAAACTGGGCAAGGCGATCAACCACGAGCGTGACCAGCAATTCACCTACCTGGGCCTGCAGACCCTGTACGACCGCTACTTCATCCACAAGGATGGCGTACGCTTCGAGCTGCCTCAGGTGTTCTTCATGCGCGTGGCCATGGGCCTGGCGCTGGAAGAGAAAGAAAAAGAAGCCCGTGCCATCGAGTTCTACAACCTGTTGTCGTCGTTCGACTACATGGCTTCGACCCCGACCCTGTTCAACGCCGGTACCCTGCGTCCACAGCTGTCGAGCTGCTACCTGACCACCGTGCCGGACGACCTATCGGGCATCTACCACGCGATCCACGACAACGCCATGCTGTCGAAATTCGCCGGTGGCCTGGGCAACGACTGGACCCCTGTGCGCGCACTGGGCTCCTACATCAAGGGCACCAACGGTAAATCCCAGGGCGTCGTACCTTTCCTGAAAGTGGTCAACGACACCGCCGTCGCCGTTAACCAGGGTGGCAAGCGCAAGGGCGCTGTCTGTGCCTACCTGGAAACCTGGCACCTGGACATCGAAGAATTCATCGAGCTGCGCAAGAACACCGGTGATGACCGTCGTCGTACCCACGACATGAACACCGCCAACTGGATCCCTGACCTGTTCATGAAGCGCGTCTTCGATGACGGCAAGTGGACCCTGTTCTCGCCATCGGAAGTGCCAGACCTGCACGACCTGACCGGCAAGGCCTTCGAAGAGCGCTACGAGTACTACGAAGCCCTGACCGAGTACAACAAGATCAAGGTGTTCAAGACCATCCAGGCCAAAGACCTGTGGCGCAAGATGCTCTCGATGCTGTTCGAGACCGGCCACCCATGGCTGACCTTCAAGGATCCGTGCAACCTGCGTTCGCCGCAGCAGCACGTGGGCGTGGTCCACAGCTCGAACCTGTGCACCGAGATCACCCTGAACACCAACAAGGACGAGATCGCGGTCTGCAACCTGGGCTCGATCAACCTGCCGAACCACATCGTCGATGGCAAGCTGGACACCACCAAGCTGCAACGCACCGTCAACACCGCCGTGCGCATGCTCGACAACGTGATCGACATCAACTACTACTCGGTGCCGCAAGCGCGTAACTCGAACTTCAAGCACCGTCCGGTCGGCCTGGGCATCATGGGCTTCCAGGACGCGCTGTACCTGCAGCACATCGCTTATGGCTCCGACGCTGCCGTCGAATTCGCCGACAAGTCGATGGAAGCGGTCAGCTACTTCGCCATCCAGGCTTCCTGTGACCTGGCCGACGAGCGTGGCGCCTACGAGACCTTCCAGGGCTCGCTGTGGTCCAAAGGCATCCTGCCGCTGGATTCGCAACAGATCCTGATCGAAGCCCGTGGCCAGAAGTACATCGACGTCGACCTGAACGAGACCCTGGACTGGGCACCGGTGCGTGCCCGTGTACAAAAAGGTATTCGTAACTCGAACATCATGGCCATCGCGCCGACCGCGACCATCGCCAACATCACCGGCGTATCGCAGTCCATCGAGCCGACCTACCAGAACCTGTACGTGAAATCGAACCTCTCGGGCGAATTCACCGTGATCAACCCGTACCTGGTTCGCGACCTGAAAGCCCGCGGCCTGTGGGACTCGGTCATGATCAACGACCTGAAGTACTACGACGGTTCGGTGCAGCAGATCGAGCGCATCCCGCAAGAGCTCAAAGACCTCTACGCGACTGCCTTCGAAGTGGAAACCAAGTGGATCGTCGACGCCGCCAGCCGTCGTCAGAAGTGGATCGACCAGGCCCAGTCGCTGAACCTGTACATCGCCGGCGCCTCGGGCAAGAAGCTCGACGTGACCTACCGCATGGCCTGGTACCGTGGTCTGAAAACCACCTACTACCTCCGTGCCCTGGCCGCGACCAGCACCGAGAAGTCGACCATCAACACCGGCAAGCTCAACGCCGTTTCCAGCGGTGGCGACAGCGCCCCGGTACAAGCAGCGCCAGCCGGCCCTGCTCCGGTACCGAAGGCTTGCGCGATCGACGAGCCGGATTGCGAAGCCTGCCAATAAGCGCCTGAAGGCCCGCTCCCTGTAGGAGCGGGCTTGACCCGCGAAAATAATCTGGTGGAAGTGAATACAGTTTTTAAGCAATAAAAAACCCGACACAGCTGTAACTGTGTCGGGTTTGAATCTCCCATGAGCAAAGGCATCGCTCAAAGGGAGGCTAGATCCTTCAGATCTAAATCGAGCGCGAATGATCGTGCCTGACAGGACTAGTGTCAAGTGATGCTCATCAGTTGAAGAGGACAGTCCATGTCTAAGAAAACATCTGGCGGCCAAAAAATCGGTCGCGATGCTGACAATGGTCGTTTCACCACGGTTGAAAAGGCTCGTAAGAACCCGAAAACCCATGTGGTTGAGACTGTGAAAAAATCCAAGTAACCGTTTAAAGGCCGGGGGGCTCAGCCCCCCTGACCTCCCTTCCTTACCCGCATTAGCAGTACCTCATACCATCATCGCGTGCGACGCGATGACACATCGCCCACCCTCGAAAAATCAATATATTGTGTTTTCCTCCCGAAGAGGCACCATATGTGCGATTTTTAAGCTAGACTCCCCTCCCGAGTCTAGATGGTGAACAGAGTCGTAAAACGCAGGTCCAAAAACCAAACTTGGCTTGCCCTATACGCCCGATCAATTTCGAATTCCGGTATACTTCGCACCCCTAAAAAGGGTAAAGCAAATGAACGTCAGCGTGACAAAAACCAATCGACCTGGTTGGTCCGACCGCATGTGTTTTCGTTGCTGTAGACCATTCGAGCGCTATGGCCCCTCAATCGAGGTGTGGACAGGCGTTAGCCCGAACAAATCTAGATGTGCTGAGAGCATTTCTCTCGGACTGCCGTATCGCCTTAACGGCTTTGCGTAGCACGGGCATCATTTTCTTAAAATCCAACCGGTCGCCTCAAGGCGACCCTCAAGCAGGAGCCAATAGATGCTGAGCTGGGACGAATTCGATAAAGACGAAGGCGAAGAAGCCGCCAAAGGCACTACCGCCACTCAAGCTGCTGCCGCAGGCATCGACAAGCTCGATAACGCTGGCGGTGTTGCTGCCCTGGAAGCTCGCGCTGTAACTGCCGAAGACTCCGAAGCGGTCAAACGCGCCAAGGCTGCCCTGGACCAACTCGACATCGCCGAAGGCCTGGCTGAGCTGGAAGGTTCCGCTGCCCGTGTCGCGGTTGACGAAAAGCGCATGATCAACTGCCGCGCCGACCTCAACCAGCTGGTGCCTTTCAAGTACGACTGGGCCTGGCAGAAGTACCTGGACGGTTGCGCCAACCACTGGATGCCGCAAGAGGTCAACATGACCGCGGACATCGCCCTGTGGAAAAACCCGGAAGGCCTGACCGATGACGAGCGTCGTATCGTCATGCGCAACCTGGGCTTCTTCTCCACCGCCGACTCCCTGGTTGCCAACAACCTGGCCCTGGCTGTGTACCGCCTGATCACCAACCCCGAGTGCCGCCAGTACATCCTGCGCCAGGCGTTCGAAGAGGCGATCCACACCCACGCCTACCAGTACTGCATCGAATCGCTGGGCATGGATGAAGGCGAGATCTTCAACATGTACCACGAGATCCCGTCGGTCGCTAAAAAAGCCGCCTGGGGCCTGAGCTACACCCGCGCGATCTCCGACCCGGAATTCAACACCGGTACCGTCGAGACCGACAAAGAGCTGCTGCGCAACCTGATCGCCTACTACTGCGTCCTGGAAGGCATCTTCTTCTACTGCGGCTTCACCCAGATCCTGTCCATGGGTCGTCGCAACAAGATGACCGGCGTTGCCGAGCAGTTCCAGTACATCCTGCGTGACGAGTCCATGCACCTGAACTTCGGTATCGACGTGATCAACCAGATCAAGATCGAGAACCCGCACCTGTGGGATGCCGAAATGAAGGAAGAAGCCTCGCAGATGATCCTGCAGGGCACCCAGCTGGAAATCGAATACGCCCGCGACACCATGCCTCGCGGCGTGCTGGGCATGAACGCAGCGATGATGGAGGACTACCTCAAGTTCATCGCCAACCGTCGCCTGTCGCAGATTGGCCTGAAGGAAGAGTACCCAGGTACCACCAACCCGTTCCCATGGATGAGCGAGATCATGGACTTGAAGAAAGAGAAGAACTTCTTCGAGACGCGAGTGATTGAGTATCAGACCGGTGGGGCGTTGAGTTGGGATTGATAGTAGCCTAGTGCCATGATATAAGCATTTTACCCAACCGGATGCTTAAAACCCCGCTTGCGCGGGGTTTTTTATGGACGAGAAAATGCATACACCACTCCTACTGGATTATCCTGCAGAACATGGGTACTCCAAAATTCGAAGCTTCTACATCGATAGCAATCTATACATCTCTCTAGAAGATATAGTCCTAACTCTCGCAAGAACCAATTCAGCAATTAACGAAAACCAAAAAACTGGGCTAGGTGCTCTTCTTAAAGCTCAACTTGAAATACTGGATAAAGATGAGTGCAGGCAATTCTCAACAGGCCTGGAAACTGATTCAAGAACGGAAACCTTCATAACCGAACCTGGGTTATACCGAATTATTTCAAGAGATAGCACTCCTGCTAGCAAAAAGTTTCAGCGCTGGATGTTTCACGAAGTTCTTCCATCAATCAGAAAGCACGGAACCTACCCTCCTCCCCCTCAGAACAATTCTGACATAATGTCATTAGCACAAGCTTTAGCACAGCAGACAAGCTTGCTTGTTCAGGAAATCGGAGAGCGAGAAAAGCTCGCTAATGAAACGAAACTTCGCTTTGAAAAAACAGAGCAAAAAATCCGAGAAATAGACCGCAAGATTGCACATATCTCGAGCGAAGACATTTGGCAAGAACTGATTGAGGTCGACGAATATTGCACTAAAGAAAACACAAATATCGACCGCAACATTTTAAGAGCGATGTGCGCAAAACTTTGTCTAGAGCAAAATCTACCATTCAAAAAACAACAAAATACAACCACTCCGCTAAACCACCTCTATCCTAGATCCGTGATAGCAGAAGCAGAAAAAATTATAAGGAAATAAAAATGTCAGAACTAATACAATCCGAACTCCCCTTAGAACTCCCATCTGCATCTTTTGCTGAAGTCAATGGCATTCAAATGGGGGTGCTGAACGACACAACTCCTTATCTAACCGAAAGGGGGTTAGCTCGTTTATGCGGCGTCAATCCTAAGACCATCAGTGACTTAGCTAACAACTGGAACGAGGAAAAGCTCAAGCCTCGCGGAAAAAGAATAAAACAAATATTAACACAACACAGCTTTATCTCGGATCGCATTGTCATAAAGACAGAGCAGAATGGGCAGAAAATTAGCGCCTATCCTGACGCGGTATGCATGGCAGTTTTAGAGTATTACGCCTTCGATTCCGACAGTACAGATGCACAAATAGCGCAACGCAACTATCGAGTTCTAGCCCGAAAGACTCTACGAGATTTTATCTACGAGAGCATTGGATTTTCCCCAGAATCTTTAAAACTGGACTCTTGGCGCCACTATCACGACCGCATCCTTTTAAACAAATTACCAGCAGGCTACTTCAGTGTTTTCAGGGAAATAGCTGACATAGTCGTTTCTGCGATTGAGTCCGGATTAATAATAGATACTCACACCGTCCCAGACATAAGTGTAGGACAAATGTGGGCGAGTCACTGGAAAACGAAAAAACTCGAAGACATTCACGGACAACGGATCAAGCACCCGCATGAGTATCCAGACTACTTCCCTCAATCTGCCGCATTTACCGAAGCCAACATATACCCACTCAGTGCTTTAGGGGAGTTCAGGATCTGGTTAGAAAGCACTTACCTCCCTGAGAAATTCCCCACCTACCTTCAAAAGAAAATTGCTCAAGGTCTGATACCAAAAAGCACAGCCGGCACGCTGCTGCAATCACTAAAAAAGCTGTGATAGGCAAACAAAAAACCGAAGTACAATTGTCACGCAATATTTCATTGCGTGACGAAACAAATAAATTTTTGCGAAAAATTCAACTTCCAGAAATTTCTTACACAACCCAGCGTTGTTTGGAAGCTACTGCTGTATTAATCTCAATGTTGCGCCTAAGAAACGCTCACGCAGCGGCTACCCCGTTCCCCGAAAGCGACGGCTCCTCCAGTCATGGATAGCCAATATGTCCTACATACCAATCATCTTCACCCGCCACACCCGCCCTCTCCACGCCCTCTGGTTCGAATCCCAAGCCTGGTTCTGCGCTCGCGAACTGGGCCGGCTGATTGGCCGTTACCTCGACGACCATATCGTGCGCAAGCTCGATGCCGATCAACGGCGAACCTTGCCACTGCTGCGCTACGGCGAGTACCGAGACACGGTGATGATCAGTGAGTCCGGGGCCTACACGGTGCTGGCTCATCACTACATTCCGGAGAATCGCAGCCTGCGGCGCTGGCTGACTTATGAGGTGATCGCGGTGTTACGGGACAGGCAGGATCTGCCAGAGCATGACGTGCCGAGGATAGGCCAGATGGATTGGGGCAGGCATTCGCTCAGCGTGCTGCAGTGGCAGCACGAACCGTGGATTCGTTTGCGCGATGTGCCTGAGGTTCTGTTTGAGCCAGGCTGTATGGCGCATAGAAGCGCCATCAAAGCCTCCCCACCCTGGCGGCAGGTGGCGGCGCGCTGGCTGAGGCTTTGAATCGGGGGCTAACGAGCTGCATGGTCGGTTTCCAGGCTGACCGCAAAGCGCGCCAGCACCGCATCGATGAACCGTCGCAGCTTGGCGGTTCTCTGCCGGTTGGCGGTATAGAGCAAATGCATCTGCCGGCTCGGCGGCTGGTAGTCCGCCAGCACCCGCACCAGCTCGCCACTTTGCAGCGCCGGGCGCAGAAAGTCTTCCGGCCCCAGCACAATCCCGAAGCCATCCAGCGCCGCTGACATCAGCGCCCTGCTCTCGTTGACCTGCAAACGGCTGGCGACCTGCACCTTGTGCAGCGTATCGCCCTGGACGAATTGCCATTCACGGTCGGCTGGGCGCGACCAGTAGGCGTAGCCCAGGCATTCGTGCTGTTCGAGGTCGGCTGGCGTTCGTGGGGTGCCCTGGGCGGCCAGGTAGCGCGGCGATGCGCAGGTCACCAGCCGGTAGGGCGCAAGCGGCCTGGCGGTCAGGCTGGAGGTGCCCAGGGGGCCGATGCGAAATGCCACTTCGAAGCCCTCCTCCACCAGATCGACGAAGCGGTCGGTCAGGTGCAGGTCGATCTCGACCTCGGGGTACTGGCGCAGAAAGTCGGTCACCAGCGGCATCAGGCTGTAGGAGCCGAAGGTGACCGGCGCACTGACCTTCAGCTTGCCACGGGGCGTTTCGTTCATGATCTGCGCCAGGGAGTCGGCCGCCTGCGCCTCGCTGAGGATGTGTTTGCAACGCTCGTAGTAGGCGCTGCCAAGCTCGGTCAGGCTCTGGCGGCGGGTTGTGCGGTTGAGCAGGCGCGCGCCCAGGCGTTGCTCCAGGGCAGCTACATGCTTGGCGACCATCTGTGGCGACATGCCCAGACGCAGCGCTGCACTGGCGTAGGAGCCCGCTTCGGCCGCCATCACAAAGGCGCCCATGCTGGTCAGGCGATCCATCATTCAACACTCCTGGTAACGACACTTGATCCAGACTGCTAATTTATCTCCATCTGGTTGCCAATCATCATAAACGCTCCTATCACGCAACGGAGCAAGGACATGCGTATCGGCATTATCGGGGCAGGTTTTATCGGTCGGGCAGTAGCGCAGCTGGCGCTGGCAGCCGGGCATGAGGTGATGCTCAGTAACTCACGTGGGCCGCAGACCATGAGCAGCGTGCGCAGCGGCATTCTGGGCTGCGAGGTGGGCAGTGCAGACGATGCAGCGCGGTTTGCTGAGCTGGTACTGGTGGCGATTCCCTTCGCGCACTACCGCAGCGTGCCCGCGCAGTGGCTGGAGGGCAAGATCGTCATGGACGCCAACAACTACTACCCGGACCGCGACGGTCAGTTTCCCCCGCTGGAGCGCCTCGAGACTACGACCAGTCGCCTGCTTGCCGAGCACCTGCCGGGTTCGCGGGTGGTGAAGGTGTTCAATGCAATCCTTGCCCAGGACCTGGAGAAAGACGCACGTGTCAGGGGTGCGGCAGATCGGCGTGCCCTGCCTATTGCCGGCGATGATGATGAAGCGAAGTCAGCGGTGAGCAAGTTGCTCGACGATCTGGGCTACGACGCCGTCGATGCCGGAGTCCTGGATGAAAGCTGGCGGTTCGAACGGGCCAAGCCGGCTTACTGCATCCCCTTTGATGTAGAGGGCTTGAAGCTGGCCCTGGCGCAAGCCGAGCGTGAGGTTGAAGTGCCCGAAGGTGCCTGGCGGCGTTGAATTGCAGCGCTCCAGCTGAATCTGATCCGTATTTTGCAGCGCCATCTGCATCTGTTTCGGTAACAGCGCCAGAGCGAAAATACGCCTGCGCCCCGCTCTACCGGGCGTATTTCGTGGGTGCGGCCTGGCGCTGCACCGCAAAACCTCTATCTGGAGCGCTCAATGGGTAAGCTTGCATTCTTCGTCGTAGGGTTTCTGGTGCTGGCCATTGCGATTGGCGCACTCGGTACCATTTCTCCCCTGTAAACAACGCTGTTCTCCAACCTTCTGACTCAAGCCTCCAGCATGACGTTGACGATGGCGCCGCATCCGCCGCCAACCTGTGCGAAAATAGGGGGCTTTTGTTCATATGTTTGGAGATGTACAGCTTGGTAATGCACTACTCAACCAGCGGCGACGCAGTCGCTTGCGGTCGCGCCGGTAACAACCTCACCAGCACCTCCACCCCTGACCAGGTTTCCTGCAAGTCGTGTCAGCGGTCCCTGGTCAAGACGGAATCGCCTGCGTCGGCCAAGAAATCCACCCCGTCCCTGGCAGAGCTGCGTAAACAACGCATGGCCAAGGCCAGCCCCAGCCCCAGCCCCAGCACGTTCTGCTTCAAGGCCAGCTGGCGTGCACGCCTGAGCGCCCTGCCCGGCAGCAACCGCCTGCCCCGCGGCGTAGTGCCTCAGCGCTTCGTCTAAGCGCCCTTGCGAGGACACGTGGGGCCGACACCCGGCCCCACGTGATCTTGCCTTCACCGCGGCTGACGATACTCCTCCAGCCAGTGCTCCAGTTCGTCATCCATCCCGCAGCCGATCAGCACCCACAGCAACACCCGGCATTTGCGCGGGCACAAGAACCCCGCCATCAGCGCGCCCTTGCGTTGCAGGTCCATTTCCCCACCCTCGAAGCCATAGGTGTGGCGCGCCGTAGGACCGGAGCCGGTTCGCGAGGCGACAATGACCGGCATTCTCGTGACGATGTATCCCACGCATTTGGCCCATGCTGCCGGCACGTGCCCAGCGCCAAAGCCGGCGATCACCAGGCCTTCGTAACCCAGGCCGGCGACTTGCTCGAGCAGCAGGGTATCTGCGGCGAAATCGGCCTCCAGCAACGCCACACGCTGATCCAGGCGCCAGGGTTCGGGCAAGGGATGGCGAGGCCTGGCGGGCTTCAGATAGCAGGCGCGCCCCTCGATCACCAACCCTTCGCAGCCGAAGTGCGGTGAGCTGAATGCGGCCATAGCCAGGCTCTCGGTTTTGCGCACATGTTCAGCGGCGTGGATCTGATCATTGATCACCACCAGCACGCCTCGTCCACGACTCTGCGAATCCAGCGCCACCTGCACCGCCGCCAGCAGATTGGCCGGGCCATCGGCGCCGGGCTCGCTGGCCGCACGCATGGCGCCGGTCAGGATCAATGGCGCGTCAAAGGGCCAGAGCAGTTCGAGAAAGTACGCCACTTCCTCCAGGGTATCTGTGCCCTGGGTCAGCACCACAGCGTGTGCGCCCTCTTCCACCTGGGCTTTGGCCCAGTACAAGACATCGATCAGTTGAATGAACGACAACGATGCACTGGGCAGCATCTGCAGGGTTTTCGCCGAGATGCGCGCAAGGCTTGCAAGCTGCGGCGCGTCGGCCAGCATCTGCGTGCTGTCCAGGCCCGGAGTGACACCTTCGCCAGCTGCTGCCTGGAGCATGCTGAGGGTACCGCCGAGGGTTCCTATGGCTAGTGTGGGCAGGGTCATGCGTCACCTCCTGCAACCAGGCTGATGAAGGGGAGAACTAGCAAAGTGGAAATAGCCATAGACAGCACATTACCGATGAAGCCATGCATATGACTTGGCAGGCGCTGGCTGATAGAGGCCGCCAACGGTGGAGCCACAAGGGCTCCCAAGACCGCACTGAGCCCGATCACCTGCCAGTTGCCGCCGAAGGTCAGCACGGCGGCCGGGACAACTGAGACGATCGGGATATAGGTTGGATACCAGCCCTGGCGCATCCATTGCCTACGCCAGATCAACACGCCGACAAAGGATGCCAGTGCTTGCCCTGCCACTATTTCCACTACCAGCTGTGAGCCGTACGCAGGGCCAGTGGGTGACAGGATGTAGGCCAGCAATACGCCCAGCAACAAGCCGAGGCTCGCCAGTTCATTGCCGAAGAACGGTGCTTCACTGAAGTCGGCCAGCACCCGGCGCAACGTCCAGGTGATGCCGTAATCGGTTTGGATCTGGCCGAGCGCTTGTGGGGTGTAGCCCGACGCGGTTGACCTCACCAGCAGCGGAAATCGGCGGATCAAGATGAACGCCAGGACACTGGCAACCGCCATGCCGCCGACATTGCCGACGACCACTGGCAGCTTCAAGGGATAGCACAGGTAGTTGACCAATAACAGGCTGGCTGGCGTTACCAGCAAAGCGCCCATCAGCGCGCCATTGAAAGCCACCTTCCAGCCCGCACCGAACACCAGCACCATGGCCGCCGGCAGCGAAACGAAAGCCACGAAGGTCGGTTGCCAGATGCCACTGTTCAAGGTCCAGCCCCATAGCGCATGGCTGAACCACAACCCCAGCAGCGAACTGGTCACCAGCCACGGCCACAAGCCCGTGCCGTAACAGATGGCGAAGCCTTGCCAACGCTTGCCGTTGCGGTTGGCCCAATGAGCCAGAGCCGCGCCCGCCAGCAAGCCCAGTGCCGGCAACTCATGCTTGTAGAAGGCCGCTTCACTGATATCACCGATGACCCAGCGCAAACGCGCCAAGGGCTCGCCAAGATTGGCCATCATGTGCGCATAGTCTGGCCACTGGCCAATCCAGGCGTCGGCGCGGCCGCTGATAACTTCAAGCAGCACCGTGGTGACCAACGACACCGTCAGGCACAACAACAGCAAAGGCCAGAAGGTGGAACGGGAGGTTTCGATTGAGTTGTCCATCCCCCCTCCTTAGCGCGGCAAGGCTGGGTGCAGGTCATAACCGAGCATCGAGCCGTAGAGGTCGGTCCGTCCCCAGTTGTTCAGGCTAGGGCCGTCCGCCAGTGCTTCGGCGTGAGCCCAGGCTTCGGCGCGGGTATTGAAGCTGTAGCCGGTGTTGGCCAGTTCAGGCAGGACTATCAGATTGGCGCCCTCACGAACCGCTTGTTCGGCGAGCTGCAGGCCATGGCAGAGGTTGTTGTCGCAGTGTTCAAGACCCACCTGCGGGTCGAACTGGATGACTGCGACGCGGGCGGGACTGATCGGGGCGGCATTTGCAGACATGGGCGTTGGCCTTCTTATCGTTATGGGAGGGACGCCAGTTAAGCGGACACTCGGCTAGATAAGACAGTCAGGCGGGTCTGAAGCTACTGTGGGAGCGGGCTTGCCCCGCGATGCGATGTGGCTGACAGAAGGGGATCGCGGGACAAGTCGAGGCATCGCACCGCCGCTCCCACAGTGGCAAATGCCAGAAAGACAAAACCCCTACCTGCGTACGCAGATAGGGGTTTCGGAATTTAATCTTGACGATGACCTACTCTCACATGGGGAAACCCCACACTACCATCGGCGATGCATCGTTTCACTGCTGAGTTCGGGATGGGATCAGGTGGTTCCAATGCTCTATGGTCGTCAAGAAATTCTGTTGCCAGAAGGTCTTGTTAGACACTCCAGCGAATCGGGTATGTGATGTTTTGTGAGTTACAAATTCTCGGCTTTGCAGTCTTCACAACACCGCAATCTGGCCATTCGACGCAAATTGCTTGGGTGTTATATGGTCAAGCCTCACGGGCAATTAGTATTGGTTAGCTCAACGCCTCACAGCGCTTACACACCCAACCTATCAACGTCGTAGTCTTCGACGGCCCTTCAGGGAGCTCAAGGCTCCAGTGAGATCTCATCTTGAGGCAAGTTTCCCGCTTAGATGCTTTCAGCGGTTATCTCTTCCGAACATAGCTACCCGGCA
>NZ_OPYO01000011.1:0-39476 GCF_900275665.1 Pseudomonas sp. JV241A | reverse complement strand
CTCAAGGATTCCAACGGCTAGTTGACATCGTTTACGGCGTGGACTACCAGGGTATCTAATCCTGTTTGCTCCCCACGCTTTCGCACCTCAGTGTCAGTATGAGCCCAGGTGGTCGCCTTCGCCACTGGTGTTCCTTCCTATATCTACGCATTTCACCGCTACACAGGAAATTCCACCACCCTCTGCCCTACTCTAGCTCGCCAGTTTTGGATGCAGTTCCCAGGTTGAGCCCGGGGATTTCACATCCAACTTAACGAACCACCTACGCGCGCTTTACGCCCAGTAATTCCGATTAACGCTTGCACCCTCTGTATTACCGCGGCTGCTGGCACAGAGTTAGCCGGTGCTTATTCTGTCGGTAACGTCAAAATACTCACGTATTAGGTAAGTACCCTTCCTCCCAACTTAAAGTGCTTTACAATCCGAAGACCTTCTTCACACACGCGGCATGGCTGGATCAGGCTTTCGCCCATTGTCCAATATTCCCCACTGCTGCCTCCCGTAGGAGTCTGGACCGTGTCTCAGTTCCAGTGTGACTGATCATCCTCTCAGACCAGTTACGGATCGTCGCCTTGGTGAGCCATTACCTCACCAACTAGCTAATCCGACCTAGGCTCATCTGATAGCGCAAGGCCCGAAGGTCCCCTGCTTTCCCCCGTAGGGCGTATGCGGTATTAGCGTTCCTTTCGAAACGTTGTCCCCCACTACCAGGCAGATTCCTAGGTATTACTCACCCGTCCGCCGCTGAATCGAAGAGCAAGCTCTTCTCATCCGCTCGACTTGCATGTGTTAGGCCTGCCGCCAGCGTTCAATCTGAGCCATGATCAAACTCTTCAGTTCAATACTGCTTGGGTTTTGAGAAAACCCTAAACTTGGCTCAGCAATCTCAAATGACTTACTTTCAAATCTTTCGATTTTTCGTGTAGCCACTTGTGATGCTGATAATCTTTTTGACTATCAGTCTGAGCTCACAAGCACCCACACGAATTGCTTGATTCAGTTGTTAAAGAGCGGTTGGTTAAGAGCTTTTCGTCTCAACCGAGGCGCGCATTCTACGCTTTCCCCAGAGTCTGTCAAGCGTTTATTTTGAAGTTTTTCAGATGCTTTCGATTAAAAAGCCTTTCAACTTCAACCACTTGACTCGCTGCGATCTCTCGTCAGCGGGAGGCGAATTCTACAGCGTTTCAAACCGCTGTCAACTGCCTTTTTCACCGCTGTCGATCTTTCGATCGAAGCCCTTCCGGATGACCCTGGAACCGCTAACTCTTTGAAACTCAAGGAGTTTTCAGTTCCGACTGCGCCGGAAGTGGGGCGAATTATAGAGAGATTAAATCGGGCGTCAAGGGTTAATTCAAAAAACATTGAACAAAGGCAAAATGAGCACCTTATATAGAATGAGCACCTTATATAGAGAGTACCGGCCTGCCCTGGGAGGCACTATGTTTGAACCTTACCTGCAACACTGGCAATTAACCGCCGACGGCGAGCCAATCATCACCCACAGCAGCCACTTGCTGCCCGTCCTTTATAAAGGCAAGGCAGCGATGCTCAAAATCGCCCACGAACCCGAAGAACAGTCCGGTGCCTTGTTGATGCAGTGGTGGGATGGCCAAGGCGCCGCCGCGGTGCTCGAGCACACCGATCACGCCGTCCTGCTTGAGCGGGCTCAGGGGACCGCCTCACTGGCCGATTATGCTCAACACGGTCGCGACGAAGAGGCCACGCGCATCCTCTGCACGGCGATTGCCCGCCTGCATGCACCACGGGACCAGCCGCTGCCGCCACTGGTCGAGCTCCAACCCTGGTTTTCCGGCCTGTGGCCCGCCGCCGAAGAAAATGGCGGGCTGTACCGACGTTGCGCCGACATTGCCAGCCAGTTGCTCGCCTCCCCCGGCGAACAGAGGGTGCTGCATGGAGATATCCACCACGGCAACGTTCTCGACTTCGGCAACAGAGGCTGGCTGGCCATCGACCCCAAGCACCTCTACGGCGACCGCGCCTTCGACTACGCCAACCTGTTCTGTAATCCGACCCACGCTCTGGCCACCGACCCACACTGTTTTCAGCGGCGCGTGCAGATTGTTTGCGAAACAGCCGACCTGCCTCGTCAGCACATGCTGCAGTGGATCGTCGCCTGGTGTGGTTTGTCGGCGGCCTGGTTTCTCGAGGATGACTTGCACGAAGACGCCCGCACGCCCCTGCAGGTCGCGCAACTGGCACTGAACCTGCTGGAGGCAGGCAACTAATCGAAGCAGCGTCGATCTGTAGATAAGGCACCCCATAGATGAGCCACCGCCATGAGTGAAGCGCAAAGCGGCAAAACCCCCGGCCTGTCTGCAGACGAAGAGCAGGAAGTCAGCCATAACCAGCCACCCCGCGCGGCGGTATTGCACGAGATCATTCGTTTCCAGGGTGACCAGGAGCTGGAGCGCACCATCGCCGCGCTGTTCTGGTCCGCACTTGCCGCCGGGCTGAGCATGGGCCTGTCGCTGATGGCCATGGGGCTGTTCTATTCGCGCCTGCCCGAAGACGACAGCAGCCAGGTGATCGCCAGCCTGGGTTACTCGGCCGGATTTCTTGCCGTGATCCTGGCCCGCCAGCAACTGTTTACCGAAAACACCCTGACCGCGGTACTGCCGGTGATGACCGAACCGAGCCTGCGCAACTTCGGTCGCTTGCTACGTTTATGGTCGGTGGTGCTGCTCGGCAATCTGGCCGGCACCATCCTGGTGTCCTATGTGATGCTCAACCTGCCGATCTTCGACAGCAAGACCGACGTCGCCTTCCTCGACGTCGGCCGCAAGGTGATGGAAAACGACCTGAACCAGATGTTTGCCAAGGGCATCATCTCGGGCTGGATGATCGCCACCATGGTCTGGATGATCCCGTCGATGGAAAGCGCCAAGGCGTGGATCATCCTGATGATCACCTACCTGATGGCCCTGGGTGATTTCACCCATATCGTCGTCGGCTCGGTGGAAGTGTCCTATCTGGTCTGGGCCGGCGAAGTCAGCTGGACGGCATTCTGGCTGGACTTCGCCGCGCCGACCCTGATCGGCAACATCATTGGCGGCAGCTTCATTTTCGCCCTGATCAGCCACGCCCAGGTACGTAGCGACAGCAGCAAGCCGCCCACTGCCCTACCCCGGCGTGACCGGCAAAAAGACCAGTCGGCAGGCAAGAAACCCTAGGGTTCTCGCGCCGCCAGCACCCGTTCGCCGCCCGGACGCAGCTCCCGTTGTGGCTTGGACTGCCACCAGGCCGGCCCACTATGCGGCTGCTCGATGCTGACCCGCTCGCCGATCTGCGGCGTACTCAACGGCACCTGAGCAGCGTTGGCCAGGGCCAGAATGCGGTCGAACGGTTCATGCCAACTGTGGGTGGAAAGGTCAAAAGTGCCGTTATGAATCGGCAGCAGCCAGCGCCCACGCAGGTCAAGGTGCGCCTGCAGACTCTGCTCGGGCTGCATATGTACATCGGGCCAGTTGAGGTTGTAGGCGCCGGTTTCGATCAGGGTCAGGTCGAAGGGGCCGTACTGCTTGCCGATCGCCTTGAAGCCATCGAAATAGCCGGTATCGCCACTGAAAAACACCTTCAGCTGGTCATCGATCATCACCCAGGACGCCCACAGGGTGCTGTTGCTGTCGAACAGGCCACGTCCGGAAAAATGCTGAGCCGGGGTCGCGATGAATCGTACGCCTTCGACACTGGTTTCCTGCCACCAATCCAGTTGCCGGACCTTGGTCGCCGGCACGCCCCAGGCGATCAGGATATCGCCCACGCCCAGGGGGGCGATGAAATGCTCGGTGCTGGTGGCCAGTTGGCGTATGGCCTGCTCGTCGAGATGATCGAAGTGATCGTGGGAAAGGATGACGGCGGTTAACGGCGGCAACTCGTCTAGTTTCAGTGGCGGCTGATGAAAGCGCCGGGGGCCGGCCCATTGCACCGGCGAGGCGCGCTCGGCGAACACCGGGTCGGTAATGTAGAAGCGCTCGCGCAGTTTCAGCAGTACCGTGGAGTGGCCCAACCGCCAAACACTGTGGTCCGGCGCCTCCAGCAGCTGCTGGCGACTCAGGGGCTGCACCGCAATACTGACACTGGGCCGAGTATCGGCGGGTTTTTTAAGCAACAGGTACTTAAGGCCAATGCGCAGTTTTTTCATCACCCCGTCCTGTGGCAACTGCGCCTGGTTGCGATAACGCCCATCCTGGCGTTGAGCCGGTTCACCGGCCTGGGAGGTCAGCGGGGCCATGAGCAGAAACACTCCAAGGATGAAGGTAAGTTTCATGGTACCCCACAGTGATTGGATCAACCGTGAAATGGCTTGTAAGGCCATTTTTCAACAGCCTGCGATTGTTCAACAATATTGACAGCAATTATGCGATAAACGGCGCCCCGGAACAGACCAGCATCCATGATGGAAAAGAAAAGCGGTAAGGGACTTTCATTTGTAAGGCGGATTTACCTGCCGCGTATCATCGGCCTGGGGATCGGCATGCTCAGCGTAATGGCCGGGATCTCCAGCCTGCCTGTGCCGTCCTGGGTCTGGGGCCTGCTGCTGTTCAACGGCCTGGCGTGGCCGCACCTGGCCTATCAGATCGCCCTGCGCGCCAACGTTCCGTACCACGCCGAGTACCGCAACCTGCAACTGGACTCGCTGATGGGCGGGTTCTGGACCGCCACTCTGCAATTCAACCCGCTGCCCAGCGTGACCATCCTGGCGATGATGGCCATGAACAACTTCGCTGCCGGTGGCCAGCGCCTGTTCTTCAAGGGCCTGTTGATCCAGGGCCTGGGCATGCTGCTGTCGATCGCCCTGTTCGGCCCTGGGCTGCAACTGCACGCCAGCACCCTGCAAGTCTATGCCTGCCTGCCGATGCTGACCCTCTACCCCATGGCCGTCGGCTGGGTCTGCTATCGCCTGGCGATGAAGCTGTCTGAACACAAGCGCCGACTCAGCGCCCTGAGCCGTACCGACAGCCTGACCGGCCTGCTCAATCACGGCTCGTGGAAAGACCTGCTGCAGCTCAAGTTTCAGATCTGCCAGCAGCAACGCCGCGAGGCGGTGATCGCAATCATCGACATCGATCACTTCAAGACCATCAACGACACTTACGGCCATGTGGTCGGCGATTGCGTCCTGCACCAGTTGAGCAATGAACTCAAGCGCACCCTGCGCGAGGACGACCTGGCCGGGCGTTACGGGGGTGACGAGTTCTGCGTGATCCTCCCGGACACCCGCCTGGAGCACGCGAGCCAGGCCATGGAACGCCTGCGCGAGCGGGTCGGCAGCTATCGCAACCCGCAATTGCCGGAGCTGCGCATCAGCCTGAGTATCGGCCTGGCCAGTTGCAACGAGGCCCTGCCCGGCCCGGAAGCCTGGCTCAATGAGGCCGACAAAGCCCTGTACTGCGCGAAGAAAGCAGGCCGTAACCAGGTCAATTTCGCCCATTCGGACCTCACCGCGCTGAAGCTGGCCTATCCTGACTGAACGTTCGTCCTTGCGGCCTGGCCGCAGGGATGCAGCTTCAACAAGGATCAGCCCGCGTATGGACAGGATTGCCGATGCTCCGCCAGCCAGCCAACGCCCCAGCCTGCAGACGCGCAAACTCATTGCCGCGATAGCGGCGCTGTTCGCCCTGGCCTGCCTGATCGCCCTGGGGGCATTGTTCAATATCGCCACCACGCTCAATGCCAACGAGCGGGAAAAAAGCAGCTTCTACGCCCATAAGGCCCTGGAGCAGCGCCTGGAGTCGTCGCGCCAGTTCCTCTCCAGCTATGCGGTATGGAACGCCGCCTACGATCACCTCAATGGCAGCCCCGACCTGCACTGGGCCTATGAAGAGAAGAACGTCGGCGATTCGCTCTACACCGCCAGCGGCTACGAAGGGGTGTTCGTTGTCGACGACCAGATCACCAAGTACGCGCTGTTCAAGGGCCAGCTGAGCAAAGCGCCGGCCGGTACTTATATAGAGAACCCGCTGCCCCCGATCATCGCCAAGGCGCGCAATGTTGCCGCCGAACGCCAGCAGATCACCGAGCACGTGCTGTTCAATGGCTGGCCCGCGGTGCTGGTGGCTGCGGCCATTCGCCCGGACGACGAAGTGCTGAGCATCAATCCGCAAACCACCTCGGTGATGCTCTTCGTTGATCAGCTGACCCCGGAAAAGCTCACCCGCCTGGGCACCGGCGTCGGCCTCAACGGCATGCACATCGAGAAAGCCAACGCCCCCCTGGGTGATCAACCCAGCCTGCTGTTGGGCGATACCGGCTACCGGCTCGACTGGATCACCCCGCGCCCTGGCGACCAGTTGCTCTGGGCGGTGTTGCCGCCGTTGCTTGGCGCCATGCTGGTGCTGGGTTTGCTGATGGTGTACTTCTTCCGCTATGCCCTGCGCACATCACGAGAAATCGACGCCAACCTGCGTAGCCTTCAGGCCAGCAATCAGGCGCTGGAGGCCAGCGAGCAACGGTTTCGTGCGGTGGCCGAAGCGGCGTCGGACTGGATCTGGGAAACCGACCGTCATCACCGCCTGAGCTACCTGTCCCAGCGTTTTGTCGCGGTTACCGGCTTTCAGAGCGAAGACTGGCTGGGCCAACCGCTCAACCAGCTGCTCAGTTGCGAGACCACGCCGCTGATCCAATGGCTGGATAACCAGGCCGACGCCGACTCGCCGCAAGTTGCCAACCTGCGCTGCGCCTATCGCGATCAGAGTGGCCAGGTACGGTTTTGCCGGGTTTCGGCGCGCTCGATCATGTTCGACGGCAAACTGGCCGGTTATCGCGGCACCGCCAGCGACATTACCGATGAAGTGGCTGCCCACGCACGCATACAGCACCTGTCGATGCACGATGCGCTGACGGGCCTGGCCAACCGCAACAAGCTCTCGCGCTTCCTCGATCACGCGTTGCTCAAGGGCCAGGAAGCCACGCCGCTGACCCTGTTGCTGCTCGACCTGGACAGCTTCAAGCCGATCAACGATTCCCTCGGCCACGCCGCTGGCGACGCCGTCCTGCTGGAAGTGGCCGCACGCTTGCGCGAATCGACCCGCGACGGCGACCTGGTGGCACGCTTGGGTGGCGACGAGTTCGTGCTGGTAATGAACGGCATGGACAGCCGCAACGAGATCGACCGCTTTTGCGGGCGCTTGATCGACAGCCTGCACCAGCCGATCTACTTCGAAGAGCAGGCCCTGCATATCGGCGCCAGCCTGGGTGTGGCGCAGACGCGCCTGCAGGGTTTCGATGCGGGTGAACTGATCCGCTGCGCCGATATCGCCCTGTACCAGGCCAAGGCCGAGGGCAAGAACACCTGGCGCTACTTCTCGCCGGAAATGAACGAGCAGATCCAGTACCGCCGCCAGCTGGAAAACGACTTGCGCAAGGCGCTGAAAAACAACGAGTTCGTTCTGCACTACCAGCCGCGCTACCGCCTGGAAACCCTTGAGATCGTTTCGGTCGAGGCGCTGGTGCGTTGGCAGCATCCGGTCGAGGGCCTGCTTGGTCCGGACACCTTCATTCCCCTGGCCGAGCAGACCGACCTGATCGCGCCCCTGGGCCGCTGGGTGCTACGCGAAGCCTGCGAAACCGCCCGCAACTGGCCAGCCAACCTGCTGGTGTCGGTGAACCTGTCGCCCGCGCAGTTCTCGCGCAGTGACGTGGTCAAGGATGTTCACGAGATCCTGGTGGAGACCGGCTTCCCGGCCCAGCGCCTGGAACTGGAGATCACCGAGAATGTGATGCTCAACGATATCGAAGGCGCGCTAGGGACCATGAACGCACTCAAGGAACTGGGCGTGCGCCTGAACATGGACGACTTCGGCACCGGCTACTCGTCGCTGGGCTACCTGCGCACCTACCCGTTCGACAGCATCAAGATCGACAAGCGCTTTATCGCCGGGCTCAGCAGCGATGGCAACGACCGTGCCGTGGTTCAGGCGATCATCAACCTGGGCAAGGCCATGGGCTTGACCGTGACCGCCGAAGGGGTGGAAACCGAGCAGCAACTCATGGCCCTTGGCAAGGAGAAGTGCCATGAGGTGCAGGGCTACTACCTGAGCAAGCCGATCGACAAACTGGCCTTCGAAGCGCTACTGCAATCAGGAAAGAACAGCCGCGCCGGTGTTTCCTAGGCCGCAGGCAAACCAAGCCGGGCCCGAACCAGCTTGAGCAGGTTCGGCCCGACCTCGTCGAAGCCCTTGTTCTGCGCGACGATTTGTACTCCCTCGAGCAGCAGCGTCAGCTCGAACGCTGCCTGCTCTGGCTCGACCATCCCCGCCTCCTCGCACAAGCGCACCAAGCGTGCCGCCTGACGACGCTTGTGCGCCTCGATCAGCTCGCGCGCCGGGCTGTCGCACACCGGCAGCTCTGCCAGGGTGTTGGTGTAGGCGCAACCACGGTGCGAAGACAGCACCGGCTCCTGGACCAGGAATTCGGCAAAGCCGAGGATCTGCCGCGCTGGCTGGCCGCTGAACTGCTCGGCCAAACGCGCCCAGACTTCATCGTACTCGGCCATCAACAGGCGCAGCCATTCCAGTACCAGAACGTCCTTGGACTCGAAATGCCGGTACACGGTCATCTTGGTGGTTTCAGCCTTCGCGGCAATGGCATCGACGGTGACGCGGCTGATGCCCTCATTGAAAAACAGCTCGTGGGCGGCATCCAGGACCCGCTCACGAGGGGGCAGACGGGCGATTCGTTGCGAACGCATGGGCAGACTCCGGTTGACGACGATACTGACAAGTATCACTCTATACTCATGAGTATCGCTCGATACCCATCGGTATTTTATCGTCAATTGTCACGGGAGTGCGCAATGAAGGTGAGTGAATATGTGCAATTCGACGTCATCGGCCTGGCCGACCTGATTGCTCAAGAGCAAGTCAGTGCCGACGAAGTGCAGGCGGCAGCGCGGCAGGCCATCGCCGACGTCGAGCCAAAGGTCAATGCGCTGGCCGAGCACTGGCATGACGAACCTCTACCCGCCCGCGCTGAAGGGCCGTTGAACGGCGTGCCGTTTCTGATCAAGGACCTGGCGATCAGCATGCAGGGCCGCGCCCACGAGTTCGGCAGCCGCCTGGCACAAGGTACCGGCAGTACGGCCGATTCGTTCCTGATGCAGCGTTTTCGCCGGGCCGGGCTGGTCACCCTGGGGCGCACCACCACGCCGGAACTGGCCGTCAGCACCACCACCGAATCGCGCCTGTGCGGCCCGACCCGCAACCCCTGGGACCTGAACCGCAGCGCCGGTGGTTCCAGCGGTGGTTCGGCAGCAGCAGTTGCCAGCGGTATGGTGCCCGTTGCCCATGCCACCGATGGTGGCGGTTCGATCCGGGTGCCTGCTGCGGCCTGCGGTTTGTTTGGCTTGAAGCCCAGCCGCGGGCTGATTTCCATGGGGCCGTTCCTGGACGAAGCCTGGAACGGCCTGGCGGTGCAGGGTGTGCTCAGCCGTTCGGTACGCGACAGCGCCCTGCTGCTCGATTGCATGACCGGGCCGGAACCTGGCGATCCGTTCCAGGTGGCACCGGCCAAAGGCAGTTACCTGAGTGCAGTGAAGCAAGTGCCTGGTCCCTTGAGAATTGCCGTGCAACTGCATCCGCTCAATGGTCAGCGCAGCAATCCGTTGATGGTTGAGACTTTGCAGGGGGTGGCCCAGACCCTGGAACATCTTGGTCACCAGTGCGAACTGGTGGACCTGGATATCGGCATGTCGTGGGACGCTTTCGTCGAGATGAATGCGCGTTTCTGGGCCAGCAATACAGCGGCCTGGCTTGATGCCCTGGGTGCCGAGACTTGCCGCCCGCTCAACGGTGACTGGCTGGAACCGGCCACACTGGCGCTGCATCGCTATGGTAAAGCGCTGTCGGCTATCGACCTGCTGGCGGCGATAGATCAGCGCAACCTGGTCAGTCGGCAACTGGGCAGGTTTTTCCAGCGTTTTGATCTGTTGCTGAGTCCGACCCTGAGCGAGTTGCCGCCAGTAGTCGGTGCCTACAACGCCGGGCAGGAGCAGCTCGATGGGTTGGGCTGGATGCACCGGGTGTTCAACCACTCTCCTTTCACTGCCCTGGCCAACATCAGCGGCACGCCGTCGATGTCGCTGCCGTTGTCTCAGGATGCGGCCAGCGGTTTACCGATCGGCATGCAGTTCACGGCGGGTGCAGCAGGTGAGCGCCTGCTGCTGAGCCTGGCCGGGCAGCTGGAACAGGCGTTGCCCTGGCGCGGGCGAACCCCGCCGGTCTGGGCGGCGCAAGACTGAGACGCATCGCGGGGCAAGCCCGCTCCTGCAGTGGGAGCGGGCTTGCCCCGCGATCAGGCCCGCAAGCGCCGCTGCGCGGCGATTTCCGGCAGGTCCTTGCGGCGCAGATACACCCGCAGCGGCTCTGTCACATTGAGCCGCTCATCGACATTCTGCGCCAAAAGGATCTCGATCAAGGCACGGCTCAAGGTCATGACCTCACCATCGGCGCCCTGCCAGACGAATTCGCTGCTGGGGGTAATGCTGTCGTCAGCCACGTCCATGCCGAACGAGTCTTCGCTGAATCGCACGATGTGCTTGCCAAGCTTGCGGTGAAAACCGACAAAGCCCTTGAGCTGGTCGGCAGCGGCGCAGATGTCCTGGGATGTGATGTGCATGTCAAACCTCGCTTGAACAGGGGATTGGCACGCTGGCGAAAGGGGTTGCGCTCTGACGGGCAACTCGGGGCCAAGGTTAATGGAAATTCATCGCATCCGGTAAAGGATTTTTTTACCCAGGCGCCAGTTGCTCGCTAGACTTATCCTTCTCAACGCCTCCCAGCCGTCAGCGAACGTGGATGATTCATGAGCACCCCCGTCACTTCCGATATCGCCACGATCAGCCGTATCAACGCAGTACCTGCCATCCTGCAAGTTATCTGCGAGACCACCGGCATGCGTTTTGCGGCAGTCGCCCGGGTCACCGACAGCAGCTGGACGGCCTGCGCGGTTCTCGACTCGCTGGGTTTTGGCCTGGAGGTCGGCGGCGAGCTGGACCTGATCACCACCCTGTGCCACGAGATCCGCGCCAGCCACCAGACCATCGTGATCGACAAGGCCAGCGAAGACGAGCTGTACTGCAACCATCACACACCGCGCATCTACAAGTTCGAAAGCTATATCTCGGTGCCGGTGTTTCGCACCGACGGCAGTTTCTTCGGCACTATCTGCGCCCTCGACCCTTTGCCTGCCGAGCTCAAGGGCAGCGCCATCCAGCCAATGATGGAGTCCTTCGCCCGCGTGCTGTCGATCCAGATCGAAAGCGAAGAGAATGCCCAGCAGACCGAGCAGGCCCTGGAGGAAGCACGCGCCATCGCCGACCTGCGCGAACAGTTCATCGCCGTGCTCGGCCATGACCTGCGCAATCCACTGTTCGCCATTACCGCAGGCGCGGAGTTGCTGGCTCAGCGCCTGCAGGATGAAAAAAGCCGCGCCATCGCCCAGCACATCCTCACCTGCGGACGACGCGCCAACCAGTTGGTACGCGATGTCCTCGATTTTGCCCGCGGCCGTCTGGGCAATGGCATCATGATCAACGTCCAGCCCTGCCCGGACCTGGCCGAAGCCCTCTGCCACGTGGCCTCGGAGCTGAAACGGGTGCACCCCGAACGGCTGATCCGCCTGAACATCGGCGACCTCAGCGGCCTGCACTGCGACCGCGAGCGGGTTACCCAGTTGCTGTCCAACCTGATCGCCAATGCCCTGACCCATGGCGCTGCCGACAGCCCGGTGGATGTCATGGCGGATATCCGCGAGCAGGTGTTCATCCTCGGCGTGCACAACCTGGGCGAGCCCATTGCGCCACAGGTCATGGCGCAATTGTTCCAGCCCTTTTCGCGACCACGTGACGATGCACCGCAGCCCGGCCTCGGCCTGGGCCTGTACATTGCCAACCAGATCGCCCTGGCCCACGGCGGGTGTATGGAAGTGGTGTCGAGCGCCGAGGCCGGAACGCTGTTTACCTTCCGCCTGCCACTGGATCGAGTTGTGCCTGAAGCAACTGCGCCAGCCAGTCCATAAAGGCCCTGACACGTTGCGGCACGTGCAGTTGCCCGGCGTAGAGCAATGACACCGGCATCGGCGGTGCGCTGTACGCCTCCAGCACGGACACCAGTTCACCGCGCTCCAGGTATTCGCGCAACCCGGCAGCCGGCGCCTGGATAATCCCGAGCCCCGCCAGGCAAGCGCTCTCATAGGCTTCGGTACTGTTGACCGTGATCACCCCGGCCATCGTCCGATACCGCGTGGCGCCGTCCTGTTCATACTCGAAGCCCGGGCTGCGGGCGCCCAGTTGCCTCACATAGTGAATCAACTGATGATCGGGCAAGTCCGCAAGGCTGGTCGGCGTACCAAAGCGGGCCAGGTAGGCGGGACTGGCGCAGTTGACCATGCGCAGGCTACCCAGGGGCCGGGCGACCAGGTTCAGGTCACTCAACACGCCGATACGCAGCACGCAATCAAAGCCTTCACGCAGCAGGTCGACCTGACGATCGGTGCAACTGATCTCCAGTGTCAGGCCCGGGTGGCGATCCACGAACTGCGGCAGGTTCGGCAGAATGATGCGCCGCGCCATCAAGGTCGGCAGATCGATTCGCAAGCGGCCACTCAGGGCTGCGGCATCGGTGCGGAACAGCCCTTCGAGCTCATCCATGCGCGCCAGCAGGTCTTTGCTACGCTCGTACAGTTGCAGGCCTTCCTGAGTGGCCTGCACCCGCCGCGTGGTGCGGTTGAACAGACGCGCACCGAGCAGCATTTCCAGCGCCCGGACCTGTTCGGAAACACTCGAACGCGGCAACCCCAGGCTTTCTGCGGCGAGGGTGAAACTCGACAACTCGCTGACCCGCACGAAGGTGCGCAGCAATTCCAGCTTGTTCATGGGCGAACGCTCTATTGTTCGAATTACTCGAGCAGTATTTCCGAATTTGCTGGATTTATCAGCAGAATTCAGACCAATAAACTCCTCTCAACTTCAGCCACCGGCTCAACCACGAGGACCACACCATGACCCGCAAACTCGCTTTGATCACCGGTGCCAGCCGCGGCCTGGGCAAGAACACCGCCCTGCACCTCGCGGCCCAGGGCATCGATATCATCGGGACCTACAACAGCAAGGCCGATGAAGCCCAGGCACTGGTCAATACCCTCGAGGCCAGCGGTGTGCGTGCGGCCATGCTGCAACTGGACGTGAGCAATAGCGCCAGTTTCGAGGACTTTGCCCAGCAGTTAAGCGAAACCCTGCAGCACGTATTCGGCCGCCAGCAACTGGACTTTCTGGTAAACAACGCGGGTATCGGCATCAACGCGCCGTTCAGCGAAACCAGCGAAGCGCAGTTCGAACAGTTGTTCAACATCCAGCTCAAGGGCCCGTTCTTCCTGACCCAGCGCCTGCTGCCGCTGATTGCCGACCAAGGCCGAATCGTCAACATCTCCACCGGCCTGACCCGCTTCGCCCTGCCCGGCTATGCCGCCTACGCGGCAATGAAAGGCGCCATGGAAGTGCTGACCCGGTATCAGGCCAAGGAGCTCGGTGCCCGCGGCATTCGTGTCAATGTCCTGGCCCCGGGGGCGATCGAGACCGACTTCGGCGGCGGCGTTGTGCGCGATAACACTGAGGTCAACGATTTTATCGCCGGCAACACCGCCCTGGGTCGGGTGGGCCTGCCAGACGATATCGGCGCCGCGGTTGCCCTGTTGCTGGGCGATGGCGGCGGCTGGATCACCGGTCAGCGCCTGGAGGTGTCAGGCGGGATGTTCCTTTAAGCGCTCAGCGCTGCACTTCATCCTCGCGCACCTGCACGCTGGCGGTCATGCCGGCGCTCAGGTTGACCCCTTCAGGCACCTGGTCGAGCTTGATCCGTACCGGAATGCGCTGGGCCAGGCGCACCCAGTTGAACGTCGGTTCAACTTCGGCGAGCAACTGGCTGTCGGGGTTGGCGTTGCGGTCGGTGATACCGCGGCTGATGCTTTCGACATGCCCCTGCATCGGTTCACCCGCACTCATCAGCCAGACCTTGACCGGGTCGCCAACGCGGATGCGCGGCAACTTGGTCTCTTCGAAATAGGCTTGAACGTAAAAGGTCGAATCATCCACCAGGGCCATCACTGACTGCCCGGCATTGACGTAGTTGCCTTCGGCCAGGCGCAGGTTGGTGATGTGCCCGTTGCGCGGCGCCTTGACCTGGCTGCGCGCCAGGTTGATGGCCGCGACCTTGACCTCGGCGAGCGCTTCGCGCAGCTCGCCACGGGCAACGGCGGCGTTGATCTGGGCATTTTCGCGCAACTCGGCGCTGATCGCCTGGGGCCCCAGGGCGGCACGACGCGAGGCTTCGTGTTCACGCAGGCGCAGTTGCTGCTGGCGGGTTTCGGCCACGGCATTGGCCTTGTCCAGGGCCGCTTCGAAGCGGTCGCGATCGATCGCCATGAGCAACTCGCCGGCCTTGACCTGCTGGTTGTCGTGCACCTTCAACTCACGCACCCAGCCGGACACGTCCGGAGCAATGATCACCACGTCGGCGCGAATCTTCGCATCACGGGTCCAGGGCGTGAGCATGTAGTACTGCCAGAGTTTCCATCCGGCAAAAATGGCCACCACCACCAGGCACAGGGTTACTGCGATACGTACAGCAGCACGCATGGTCACACTCCTTATAACGGCCCCAGCACATGGGTCACCAGGGTCAAAATACACACGAAAAGCGCGCAGTCGAACAACGCCTCATGCCAGACCCAGCGCCCCAATGGCGTGTAGCGCAACAACAGGCGCACCACGCCGGTCAGCAGCAAGGCCAGCAGCACATAAATCAGAAACGGGCTGAGCAACACACCGCCCAGCGCCCACTCACGCAAGCCCATGGATTTCCTCCTGTCGACGGCACCACTTGCCCCAGCTCTTCTGCAATTGCAGCACGGCGCCAACGGCCAGGCGCAGCGGGTCACTGCTCGGCACTCGCTGCAGGGCCTCGATGAACTGCTCGCTGGCAGCGTCCAGGCGCTGGCCACGACCCGGAGCCGGGCCACTGACCAATACCGCTTCAAGTTGTTGCAAGTACTGGCGCTCGGCCGCGGCCACCGGCGCCTGGGCGACCGCCAGGCACATGCGCAGGTGCAGCAGTTCGTCACCGATATCCAGGCCGTGCAGGCCATCATCCCAGCGCCCACGCTCCTGCTCGGGCAACGCACTGTAATGGCGGGCCAGTTGCAGCAGCCGATCGGCCATGCGCCCGCCAAACCAGGTGTCGGCGCCACGCAACTCACGGCGGGTCAGACGCACCAGGTCGCTCTGGGTGGCAGCGCGCAGGCGCTTGCCATGCCAGGCCGGGTTGCGCAGCACCAGCAGCTTGAATGCCAGCACCGCGGCGCCGACGCCCATCAGCATGGCCTGAGCGCTGTTGAAGAAGGTGGCGACATCGAAACTCATGACATTCAGCGGCGCCACCAGCACGATGAAGTGCAGGCAGTAGGAGGTCGCAGTGGCGCCAATCTTCGGATTGGCCATGCCCAGGGCACCAAAGAACAGCGGCACGCCCATGGCCAGGCAGAGCATGGCAAAACTGCTGAGCTCCGGCAGCAGGATCTGCCCGACCACGAACGCCACCGGAATCGCCAGAAGAATCCCGCGCAGGAAGCTCATGCCGATCTGCGCGCCGTTCTCGCGGCTGGCGAACAGGCTGCACACTACACAGGTCAACACCAGGCCACCGGGGGCAGCCTGCCAGGCGGTGGCCAGCCAGAAGCTGGCCATGGCCAGAAATGCCAGGGCGCTACGCGAGCCGAACAACAGGGCCAGCGACACATCGCGGTGAGCGGCCAGGCTGTCGGGCACATCGGCGGCCGGCTTGCCCTCCTCTACCCCGCTCAGGGCCAGGGTCGCGGCCATGGCGTTGTCCAGCAGCAGGGTCAGGCGCGCCAGGCAGTAGTGTTCGGCGGAGCTGATGCGCTCATCGTGGGCAGCATCCCAAACGCGCTGGCGCAACAGCAACAGGCTGGCCTGATCAGGATTGGCCAACAGCGCCTGGACCTCTTCGAGCCAGGGCGCCATGTGCTGCGCCTGCTGCTCATCCAGTTGCCGCCATTGCCGGCGCACCGAACGGGAAATACGCAACAGCACCAGCAGCTTCTGGCTCAGCCCGCGAATCGCCCGGGCGCGCTGGCGGCCGAGGCTGCCTTCGAACCAGGCATGCTCGCGCTGGGAATCAACGGCGACAATGCGCCCGAGTATCTCCAGCAGGCCCTTGCGTCCCTGTGCTTCACCACTCAAGGCGGCACTGGCGGCGTGTAGACCGCTTTGCCAGGCCTGCCGCGCCTGCCCGCTCAGTTGTTGCTCGACGCGCATAGGCCAGAGCAAGGCGCTGGTGGCAGTAGCGCAGACAATCCCCAGGCAGATCTCGGTACAGCGCGCCACCGCCTGGTCGAACACTAGCAGCGGATGGTTGATGGCCGGCAGGGCAATGATCGCCACCGTGTAACCGGCCAGCACGAACGAGTAGGCCCAGGCGCTGCGCAGCAAGGTCGAGCAGGCGGTACACAGCGCCAGCCACAGGGCCAGGGCCAGCAAAAACAGCCACGGGGTCTGGGCGAAGGCGCCGATGAACAGCACCGACATGACGGTTCCGACCAGCGTGCCGAGCAGCCGCGCCAGGCCCTTCTGCACCACCATGCCCGACAGCGGCTGGGCGACGATGAATGCCGTCATCAGGGCCCAGGCCGGCTGCTCAAGGCCCCAGCGCAGCGCCAGCCACAGGGCCAGGCCGCCGCCAAGCAGGGTCTTGAGGGCAAATTGCACAGCGGATTTGTTTGGCGCCAGCAGGGCCTGCAACGTGATGGGCACGGGACGCACCTTGAACGACGGTGTGGTAAAGATAGTCAGAATGAGGCAAGAAGTTCAGGGTTTAATTATTAGCTAGCTAACTATTAATAGTCCAGAGGTGCTGAAAGGTTTTTTCACCAGACAAAAAAATGGGCGACCGAAGTCGCCCTAAATGCCTTGCGTGCTCGTGACTGAAAAGGATCAGCGCTCTTTGCGCTTGTTCGAGTCTTTCCAGATGAAAATTCCGAATCCGACGAAGAACAGCAGCATCAGACCGACTGTAATCACTCCAGCGATAACCACATTATCGAAGAACATGTCGGCCTCCATTCGCCTGAACCTGTCCGATGGGCTTAAGGTAACGAATGGGGCGGGGGAGGAAATTGACCGAGGTCAATAGCGCCCGGAACCGGGCGCGCAAGGCGGGTGCAGGCTTGACCTGCATCAAGTTTTCAACGCTTCTTGGGTTTGCCCTTGGGCTTCTTCTTCGCCTTGCCCAGCGGCATGGCCTGCTCGAACGCCTGGCGAACTTCGTTCAGGCGCTTTTCATTGAGGTCGTGGACCCGGCGTGCACGTTCGGCACCGAGGTCGATCAGGTTGTCGTCTTGGCTCATGGTGGGCTCGGGAAGCTGACTGCAGTGCTGCAATGATGAAGGCTGCAGCCGGCGCTGACCAGTAGCGCTTGTATCCTCAGACTTCGATGTCCACCAGCAGCCCCTGGCGCGGCTGCTCACCCATCAACGGCGCCACCGGCACGGTGTTGTCCGCGTTGACCTCATCGCCGGGCAGCGCTTGATACAGTTCTTCGTCCTGGCTCGACTGGCGCCGACGCTGGTGACGCCGCTGCTCTTCGCGCAAGAGAATGGCCGCCTGCTCCGGGTCACGCTGCTTGAGGTCGATGGCACTGTCACTGGAGGTCGGCTGGGCCGGGACCACGGGCTTGATGTCCGGCGTCGGCTTCACCGGGTCCAGTTGTTGTGTCACGGGTGCAGCGCTGAGCGGGATGAGGGGCGGCAGCATGGGGTGATCTCCTGTCGCCAGTGTGTCGGCTGATGGCCTAGGGCCTTTAGCCAGGGCCGGTAAAATGTGCGGGGCGCTTCACAATTGCCGGCTACTGATCGTCTTCCTCGTCCGTCGGCGCGGGCTGGGCTTCGCTCCACGGACGTTTGAGCACCTTGTTCCACACTTCGTTCAGATGATCGCGCAGGGCTTGCGGCGCGTCCTTGAGCGACGGGCTGTCTTCGCGCTCACCGCCATAGGGCTCATCCCCCTCGATCGCGATCAGCGACTGGCCATTGATAGCATAGCTGGCCTGGCCTTCACGCAGCTCGACATGCAGTTCATGGGGGTCGATGCCGCCACCACAAAAGGCGTGGCTGGCCACCGTCAGTTCAGCCACGCCGTTGTTGTTCAGGTCGCTGACGCCGCTGACATCGGTATAGAAGCCGACATCCAGGTCGAGCCCGGCACAGGTGGTCTCGTTCTCGATCTTCCAGCGCGCCTTGAAGCTGTCATCGCCCTGGCGCTCATAGAGTGTTGCACTGAGCACCACGCGGTCGATGTCCTGATCGGTTTCCTCGTCGCTGACCTGATCGTCATTGCGGCTCAGCACGAGCAGGCCTTCGCCCTCGTGGTCGCGGTAATGCACGCTCTGCACCGGCGATTGCACGCCCAGGGCCTCAAGCTGCGCAGTGGGAATCGGCGCAAGTATTTCGAAACCTTTCTTGTCGCAGGCACCCAGCAGTAGCAGTCCCGCCACGGCCAGTGTTCGGATGAACCAGGGGTTGGAGATCGGCATGGCTGTATCAGGCCCTCACTGGCGACAGCGGTTTTCGTCGATGAAGTTGCTAGACTCTTTGGTCTGCACAGAGCTATCCGTTAAGATAGTCGGCTTTTCATGGCGGGAGTCAGGCAGTATGGCGCAGCAGTATCAACCGGGGCAACGCTGGATCAGCGACAGCGAAGCCGAGCTGGGTCTGGGGACCGTTCTGGCACAGGACGGCCGCTTGTTGACCGTGCTCTACCCGGCCACTGGCGACACCCGCCAGTACTCCCTGCGCAATGCGCCCCTGACCCGGGTGCGCTTCTCGCCTGGCGACCAGATCACCCATTTCGAAGGGTGGAAGCTGACCGTGCGCGAGGTCGAGGATGTCGACGGCCTGCTGGTCTATCACGGCCTCGACGCCCAGAACCAGGCGCGCACCCTGCCGGAAACCCAGCTGTCGAACTTCATCCAGTTCCGCCTGGCCAGCGACCGCCTGTTTGCCGGGCAGATCGACCCGCTGCCGTGGTTCTCGCTGCGCTACAACACTCTGGAGCACACCAGCCGTCAGCTGCAGTCGTCGCTCTGGGGCCTGGGCGGCACCCGCGCACAACCGATTGCCCACCAGCTGCACATCGCCCGGGAAGTGGCCGACCGTATCGCTCCGCGGGTACTGCTGGCCGACGAAGTGGGCCTGGGCAAGACCATCGAAGCAGGCCTGGTCATCCATCGCCAGTTGCTGTCGGGCCGCGCCAGCCGCGTGCTGATCCTGGTCCCGGAGAACCTGCAGCACCAGTGGCTGGTGGAAATGCGCCGGCGCTTCAACCTTGAGGTCGCCCTGTTCGATGTCGAGCGCTTTATCGAAAGCGACGCCGGCAACCCCTTCGAGGATGCCCAGCTGGCGCTGGTCGCCCTGGAATGGCTGACAGAAGACGAGAAGGCCCAGGACGCGTTGTTTGCCGCCGGCTGGGACTTGCTGGTGGTCGACGAGGCGCACCACCTGGTCTGGCATGAAGAGCAGGTCAGCCCCGAATACGCCCTGGTCGAGCAACTGGCCGAGGTCATCCCCGGCGTGCTGCTGCTGACCGCCACCCCGGAGCAACTGGGCCAGGACAGCCACTTCGCCCGCCTGCGCCTGCTCGACCCGAACCGTTTCCACGACCTGGCCGCCTTCCGCGCCGAGAGCGAACACTATCGCCCGGTAGCCGAAGCGGTACAGGAACTGCTCGACGAAGGCCGCCTGTCGCCCAAGGCCCACGCTACCATCGAAGGATTCCTCGGTGCCGAAGGCGAAGCTTTGCTGGCCGCGGTCAACGATGGCGACACCCAGGCCAGCGCCCGCTTGATCCGCGAGCTGCTTGACCGCCACGGTACCGGCCGCGTGCTGTTTCGCAACACCCGCGCCGCCGTCCTGGGCTTCCCTGAGCGTAACCTGCACCCCTATCCGCTGCCCAACCCCGACCAGTACATGGAGCTGCCGCTGGGCGAGCACGCCGAGCTGTACCCGGAAGTGGCCTTCCAGTCCCAGGGCGAAGGCAGCGAAGAAGAGCGCTGGTGGCGTTTCGACCCACGGGTCGACTGGCTGATCGACACCCTGAAGATGCTCAAGCGGGTCAAGGTCCTGGTGATCTGCGCCCACGCCGAAACCGCCATGGACCTGGAAGACGCCCTGCGCGTGCGCTCCGGCAT
Organism: Pseudomonas sp. JV241A; assembly: GCF_900275665.1. Taxonomy (NCBI): domain Bacteria; kingdom Pseudomonadati; phylum Pseudomonadota; class Gammaproteobacteria; order Pseudomonadales; family Pseudomonadaceae; genus Pseudomonas; species Pseudomonas sp. JV241A. The sequence goes on along the minus strand of NZ_OPYO01000011.1, from coordinate 19,203 downwards.
TCCGGCCACGGTGTTCCATGAAGGCATGAGCATCCTTGAGCGTGACCGCGCCGCCGCCTACTTCGCCGACGAAGAGTTTGGCGCCCAGGTGCTGATCTGCTCGGAAATCGGCAGTGAAGGCCGCAACTTCCAGTTTGCCCATCACCTGGTGCTGTTCGACCTGCCCGCCCACCCGGACCTGCTCGAGCAGCGTATCGGGCGTCTGGACCGGATCGGCCAGAAGCACACCATCGAACTGCACGTGCCGCACCTGCAGAACAGCCCGCAAGAGCGTCTGTTCCAGTGGTACAACCAGGCCCTGAACGCCTTCCTCGCCACCTGCCCGACCGGCAACGCCTTGCAGCACCAGTTCGGCCCGCGCCTGCTGCCGCTGCTCGAAAGCGGTGACGACGATGAGTGGCAAGCGCTGGTGGACGAGGCCCGTGCCGAGCGCGAGCGCCTGGAAGCCGAGCTGCACAGCGGCCGCGACCGCCTGCTGGAACTCAACTCCGGTGGCGCCGGTGAAGGCCAGGAGCTGGTCGAGGCGATTCTTGAGCAGGACGACCAGTTTGCCCTGCCGATCTACATGGAAACCCTGTTCGACGCTTTTGGCATCGACAGCGAAGACCATTCGGAAAACGCCCTGATCCTCAAGCCGAGCGAAAAAATGCTCGACGCCAGCTTCCCGCTGGGCGACGACGAAGGCGTGACCATTACCTACGACCGCAACCAGGCGCTGTCGCGTGAAGACATGCAGTTCATCACCTGGGAGCACCCGATGGTCCAGGGCGGCATGGACCTGGTGCTGTCCGGCTCGATGGGCAACACCTCGGTGGCGCTGATCAAGAACAAGGCGCTCAAGCCCGGTACCGTGCTGCTGGAACTGCTGTACGTCAGCGAAGTGGTTGCCCCGCGCGCCCTGCAACTGGGCCGTTACCTGCCGCCAGCCGCCTTGCGCTGCCTGCTCGACACCAACGGCAACGACCTGGCTTCGCGGGTTTCCTTCGAAACCCTCAACGACCAGCTCGAAAGCGTGCCCAAGGCCAGCGCCAACAAGTTCATCCAGGCCCAGCGCGACGTGCTGGCGCCGCGGATCAACGGTGGCGAAGCCAAGATCATGCCGCGCCATGCCGAGCGTGTCGCCGAAGCCCAGCGCCGCCTGGCCGCCGAAACCGACGAAGAGCTGGCGCGCCTGACTGCGCTGCAGGCGGTCAACCCGACCGTTCGCGACAGTGAAATCGACGCCCTGCGCAAGCAGCGTGAACAAGGCCTGGCGATGCTGGAGAAAGCGGCGCTGCGCCTGGAAGCGATCCGGGTGTTGGTCGCCGGATAAACCGCGTCGTATTCAATCGCGGGGCAAGCCCGCTCCCACAGAGATATTGGTGATTCTGTGGGAGCGGGCTTGACCCGCGATGCTTTTTCAAGCCACCACAGGCTTGGCGGCCAGCATTTCGCTGTCAGCCACCATCCCCTCCCTCATCCTCTGCGCATCGCGGCTAAAGCACCGAGAGGCGAACAACAGGAACACCAGCGTCAGCGACAACGCCACCGGTATCAGGTACATCGCCCCATGCAGGCCTTCAGCCTTGAACGCCTCGCTCATCTGCACCTGCCCCGCGGCCTGCATCGCCGCCACGGCAAAATGGTCCGACAGCGCCCCCACTACCACCGGCCCCAAGCCGCCGCCCAGCAGATAAAGCCCGGCAAAGAACAGCGCCATCGCCGTCGCCCGCAACCGCGGCTGCACCACATCCTGAATTGCGGTGTAGACGCAGGTATAGAAATTGTAGGCAAACAACCAGCCGACACCGAACACGGCCACGAACACGCCAATCTCGATGCGCCCCGCGTGTAATGCCCAGGCGGTGGCCAGCGACGCAATCAGCATGCTCAGGGCACCGAACAACAAACGTCCGTTGGCAAAGCGCTGGTGCACCTTGTCGGCAATCCAGCCGCCGAGGGTCAAGCCCACCAGGCCGGTCAGGCCGACGATCACCCCGGTGGCTACCGCCGCCTGCTGTAGCGAGAGCAGGAAGTAACGTTGCAGCATCGGCACCATGAACGAGTTGCACGCGTAGGTAGCAAAGTTGAAGGTCAGGCCGGCCAGCACCAGCCAGCAAAAGGTCGGTACGCTCAGGACCCGGCGCAACGGCCGGTCCAGCGGCGCCTGGGAAATCGCCACCGACTCTGCCGCCCCGCGCGCCGGCTCGCGGATCATGAACATGAACACCGCCAGCAACAGCCCCGGCACCGCAGCGATAAAGAATGGCGCCCGCCAGCTGTCAAAGGCTTGCACCATCGCACCAATAGTGAAGAACGCCAGCAACAACCCCAACGGCAGCCCGAGCATGAAGATGCCCATGGCCCGCGCCCGCCGTTCAGCAGGGAACAGGTCGCCGATCAGCGAGTTGGCGGCTGGCGCATAACTGGCTTCACCGATGCCCACGCCCATGCGCACCAGCAAAAAGCTCCAGAAACTGCCGACCATGCCGTTGACCGCAGTCAGCCCGCTCCAGGCCATCAGCCCCCAGCCCATCAATTTGCTGCGTGAACCGTTGTCGGCCAAGCGCCCCAACGGCAGCCCGGCAATCGCATAAACCAGAGTGAAGGCCGTGCCGAGCAAACCGATCTGAAAGTCGCTCAGGTGCCATTCCAGGCGGATCGGCTCGATGATGATGGCGGGAATGGTGCGGTCGAAGAAGTTGAACAGGTTGGCCAGAAACAACAGAAACAGGATTCGCCAGGCGTTCGCCGCTTGAGTGGAGCTCTGCATCGATCAGTCCCTCGTTGTTATTGTTCGGGGCTTTCCAGCACACCGAACTGAATCTAGAGGGCCATCTGCGATCTGTCTGCCACCATTGACCGCACTGATACTGGGTAATTGTAACCATTTGCAGTTTTAGAACCCGGCGCTATTGGCTCAATGACCAAATCGTAGGAGTCAATGTGCCATTAATCAGGATGGGCTAATGCTGAGTTCCTATACTCCTGCAGAACGGTCTCCGAGCGGGCGATTGGGGGACGAGTGCACACTCGACGACGAGGAATGCTATGGAGTGGCTGGGGCTAGAAATGCTCGCCGAACTTCCGGCAACCGGACAGATCCTGATTGATTGCAGGCATAACCCCTACCTGGTGCTGCTTGCATTCCTGATTGCCTGTGCTGGCAGCTTCGCCACCCTCGACATGGCCGAACGCCTGAGCCACGTCGAATTGCCCGCAGCCCAGCGGCAGTGGCGCCTGCTCGGTGCCTGCTGTCTGGCTGGCGGCATCTGGGCCATGCACTTCATCAGCATGCTGGCCTTGCAGACACCGCTGGAAGTTCACTACGACGTAGCCCTGACCGGGGTGTCGCTGCTGATCATGCTGCTGGCCGGCTGGATGGCCATGAATACCCTCGGCCGCCAGGAACTGCGGCCACGCCACTACCTGCAAGCGGCGGTTTGCTTCGGCCTGGGCATCGTCGCCATGCACTACACCGGCATGGCTGCCATGCGCTCGACCGCCCAGCAGTTCTATCGCCCCGACCTGTTCGCCGCCTCCGTCGCCGCCGCAATCGCTACCAGCCTGGCAGCGCTGCTGTTCGCCCGCTTCTTTCGCAACGGCAGCGGCACCCTTTATCAACTGATGAAGTACGGCGCCAGCCTGCTGATGGCCGCTGGCATTGTCGGCACCCACCTGCTGGGGATGGCGGCACTGACCCTGGTGATTCCCCCAGACACCCCGTTGGTGCTGCCGGTCAGCGACAACAGCCTGCAACTGAGCCTGACCATCGCCTTTATCACCCTGCTGATCAGCGCCAGCAGCATCAGCGCCGCGCTTTCGGACAAGAAGCTGCAAAGCAAGGAGCACGACCTGCGCCGGGTCAACGTGTTGCTCAGCCAACTGGACCAGGCCCGGGTCTCCCTGCAGCAGGCCGCCCACTACGACGCCCTGACCAACCTGGTCAACCGTCGCGGCTTCAACCAGGTGTTCGCTGAGCGCCTGGCCGAACAAACAGCCAATGACGGCATGCTGGCAGTGATGTTCCTCGATATCGACCACTTCAAGCGTATCAACGACAGCCTCGGTCATGACGCTGGCGACGAGCTGCTCAAGGTGATTGCCACGCATATCAAGACCGCCACCCGCAGCCAGGATGTGGTCGCCCGTTTTGGCGGCGACGAGTTCTGCATCCTCACCGCCCTGCACAGCCGCGACGAGGCCCGGCACCTGGCCCAGCGCATCATGCAGAAGATGAAAGAGCCGATCGACCTGGCCGGGCGGCGCATGGTCATGACCACCAGCATCGGTATCAGCGTGTTTCCCGACGATGGCCGCAGCTGTGAAGAGCTGCTGAAAAACGCCGACCTGGCCCTGTACCAATCCAAGGGCTGCGGGCGCAATAACCTGAATTTCTTCAACAGCAACCTGAAAACCCGCGCCACCCTCGAGCTGCAACTGGAGGAGGAGCTGCGTATCGCCCTTCTGGAAGAGCGGGGCCTGCGCATCCACTACCAACCGATTTTCGATTTGCATAGCGGCCAGGTCGCCAAGCTCGAAGCACTGGTGCGCTGGCAGCACCCGCAGCATGGCCTGCTCAGCCCCGACCGTTTTATCGGCATTGCCGAAGCCAATGGCCTGATCGCCGAACTCGACCTCTGGGTACTGCGCCATGCCTGCGAAGACCTGGCCCAACTTAACCGGCACGGTTATGACGGGCTCAAGGTGACGGTCAACTGCTCGGCCTTGACCCTGGCCCGCGAGGAACTGGCCCGGGAGGTTGAAGATGCCCTGCGCCAGGCCGGTATCCCGGCGCACCAACTGGAACTGGAAGTCACTGAAAACGCGCTGATGGGCAACATCCACACCACCATCACCCTGCTCAAGGGCATCCGTGCCCTGGGCGTGTCGCTGTCGATCGATGACTTCGGCACCGGCTACTCGTCACTGGCCTACCTCAAGCGCCTGCCGCTGGACACCCTGAAGATCGATCGTTCGTTCATTCAGGATGTACCGCGTTGCCGACAGGACATGGAAATCGTCCAGGCAATCATCGTCATGGCTCACACCCTGCACCTGCAGGTGATCACCGAAGGCGTCGAAACCATCGAGCAGTACCAGTTCCTCGCCCAGCAAGGCTGCGATTTCCTCCAGGGTTATCTGCTCAGCCGGCCAGTACCGCTGGGTGAACTGCGGCCGATCCTTGGCGAGCTCAACCAGCGCCATGAACAGGCGCTGAGCAGCTTCAATCCTTACGCCGGTACAGATCAATCAAGGTCGCCGGATCTTTTTGCAGATAGCCCTGACTACCATGCAAGCGCATCAGTTGGGCGGCCAGGCCACTGATCGGCGTCGACGAACCCTGTTCGCGGGAAAATTTCACCGCGGTGTCCAGGTCCTTGAGCAAGGTGCGCACGTGCCACTTCACCGGCTCGAAACGGCTTTCGGCCATTTGCGGGGCAAGGATCTGCAGCGGCTTTGAATCGGCGAAACCACCCGCCAACGCCTCGGCGATCAGGCTGGCGTCCACGCCCGACTGCTCGGCCAGCGCCACCACTTCGGCAATTACCAGCGCATTGCAGGCGACGATCATCTGGTTACAGGCCTTGGTCACCTGCCCTGCCCCGACCGGTCCCATGTGGGTCACGCGCTGGCCGAGGGTCAAAAGCGCCGGGCGTACGCGATCAAGGTCCGCCACCGCACCACCGACCATGATCGCCAAGGTACCGGCTTCGGCGCCCGGAGTGCCGCCGGATACCGGGGTATCGAGCCAGCCCATGCCGGTCTTCGCTGCCAACTCGCTGGCCATCTCGCGGGTGGCTGTCGGTTCAAGGCTGGAGAAATCCACCAGCAACTGACCGGCCTTGCCCGCGGTAACGATGCCCTGTTCGCCAAACACTACCTCGCGCACCACGGCCGTGTCGGCCAGGCACAGCATCAACACATCGGCGTGCTGGCACAGCTCGGCCGGGGTCGCCACCTGGCGGGCACCGGCCTTGACCAGTTCGGCGCATTTGTCCGGCGAGCGGTTCCACACCGTCAGCGGATAACCCGCCGCCAACAGCCTACGACACATCGGCAAGCCCATCAACCCGATACCGGCAAACCCCAACGAAGGACGTGCAGTGCTCATGTAAAGCTCCAGACAGATTAAAGAAGTTGACTGATCGGACGATTCAGTTTGCAGGCGTGGCAAGGAAAACACCTACATAGGCATAGGGTTAACCCCTATCGCTCACGCCAAATGCGCACTGATACAGTCGCGAACCTCATCCAGTGATGGCTCTATGCTACCTACTAGAACAGCCACCCACCTCCAGGCAAATGGCGCAAAATGACCTCCAAGACTACTTCTGCCAACGCGGTTTCCGAGCTGACTTCATCCACTCCCGCGTACAGCGCTCCCGGCTCGAGTTTCTACAGCCCGCGGGCGCTTAACCCGCAGCAGTACCTGTACTTCACCGAGACCGATATCCAGCGCATCCTCGACAACCTCGACGGCCTGCGCGACCTGGTGTTTCCGCCCAGCGTGCATGTCGAAGACGACACCCAACTGCGCCTGGACCAGCAGTTTCCTTCGGTGTGCCTGATCGGCCTGGGCCGTTGTGGCTCGAACATCGCCCTGGATGTTGCAGAACTTGTATACAACGCCAGGACCTTCTACCTCAACGAATTCAACAACGAAGACCGCGCCGGCAGCGAACCGAACTACAGCCCGGCACGCTGGATTCGCAACAACCTGCGCCTGGTGCAGAACAAGGGCAGCAAACCGGTATTCCTGGTAGAGCCACTGGTCATGCTCGGTGATCTCGACAAGGACATCGCCGGGCGCATCCGCTTTTCGCGCAAGGGCGAGAAGAGCGGCTTTATCCGCGACTACAGCAAGATGAAGATCATGGACCTCTCGGAAGTCCATGCCGGTGGCGCCGGTAACGCGCCGATCCTCGGCCAGTACCTGGCCAAGATCATCCTCAACAAGGAAACCCACCGCTTTTCCAGCGCGGACTGGAAGCTGATCCACTCGTACCTGATCGACTCCTGCGGGATCAAGGCCAACCAGTCGCGGTTGTACTTCTACATCTTCAGCGCCGGTGGCGGTACGGGTTCGGGCATGGCTTCGGAATTTGGCCTGGCCCAGCAGTACTCGTACATGAACAAGACCTTCGACACCAAGCCGGCCGACGAGAACGACGGCAAGAGCGGTCATTCGTTCGTCTTCGAGCCGATCTTCACCAGCGGCATCTGCGTGCTGCCAAACATTTCCGATCACCGCAGCGAAATGTCCGAAGCCCTGCACATCAACGCCGGGCGGCTGCTGTGCAAGTATTTGTCGGAGGAATGGGACTTCTCTTACAACTTCGACAATGAAGACAGCAGCGAAGCCAGCGTCATGGGCCGCATCCGCCCGTGGAACGCGATGATGCTGATTTCCAACGACATCATGCGCTACGCCGAAGAGAACGATGACGGCAACATCCAGAACATCGACGTCAATGCCATGGAGAAGCACGCCAACCAGTACATCTCCCAGCAGATCTTCAACATCCTCACCGCCCAGGCGGTAACCACCGACTACGACCAGAACTACTTCCGCCGTGCCGGCATCGACATCGGCGAAACCATCCGCCTGGATGCCAACGACCTGTTCATGAGCCTGGCCGGCCCCGTGGCCATTGCCTATGCCGAATCGGTGGTACCGGAACAGCCGTCGCCAAGCTCGGACAAGTTCAAAGTGTTCGAGAAAGAGCAGCCGCGGCTGAACATCGACGACCTGTTCTTCCGTTCCATCGACCTGCCGCATTTCAACAAGGTGACCCAGGCGATCGAAGGTATCAGCCTGTTGCCGATCGAGTCCCGCCGCTACCGCGCCGCCCTGGAGCAATACCAGGCCTCCGGCTATGACGCAGCGGCGCTGCACGACCTGCACTTTTTCAAGAATTGCTCGTCGGTGGTGTCGATCGTCTCCCTGCCCAAGGACTACAAGCTGTCGTACATGGACCTGAACCGGCTCAAGACCCACCTCAACAGCCTGTTCCCCAACACCACGCTCAAGCGCTACGCGCTGGTCATCGGCGCCTCGGCCAACCTCTCGCTGACCACCCTGATCGCCAAGAGCCCGTGCCTGTCGGACGACTTCCTGACCTTGATCGTGGCGTTCATCAAGCGTTGCTTTGCGCGTAACCCGTACCGCTTCGACGATACCCTGGACAATGCCATCCTCGAGTTCATCACCAGCGACGCCTTCGATGAAGACCGCATCGATGAGCTGCTCAACGAATTCGAGAACCCGGCGAAGATCCTCGATACCAACTGGTACGCGATCAAACCGATGTACGAGAAGAAATACCGCGAGCTGATCAACGACAAGAGCAAGTTCGTCTCGATCAATGACATCCGGCTGTCACGCGAATGCGTGAAGAAAGCGGTGAAATACCTGCGTGAGATTTACCGTCACCGCATTGGCAAGACCCGGGTGATCTCTTTGAACAGCCACACCGGGAAAGTGGATTACTGATTGAAAGCATCGCGGGGCCAGCCCGCTCCTACATCTGTAGGAGCGGGCTGGCCCCGCGATCAGACTGTTACCGTACTCTCTCGGCACACCCAACTGTTACCAACAGCCACCCCGGCTGAACAGTCCCGCGCACCAAAACCTCCTCGCTGTGCATTTTCACGCACCATTTTGGCGCGCTTTCAACCGTTGGTCTTTTCCTGAATCACAATGAACGGCGAGACCACCACGGCCCAGATCTCTGGGTCGCGGTTCTGAAGGTCTAGCGCCTGCTCTGCAGTGACCGGGCCGACAGTGCCAGCATTACGCCACTCAGCGAAGGTTTCGCTACGGTTTTCGGCCATTGCCTGTGCAACTTCGATCAGGTCCAGGGTTGGGTCGACCCAAATCAGGTCACCCTTGGCCCAAAAACGCTCCAGCGCTTTCCACTCGATTCTTCCAGTCTCGCCGAGCAATTTGGCATAGAGGGTGCTTGGTTGATCTGTCATGGGTTCCTACCAGAAATAATTCGACCGCGATAAAGGTCGGTATTTTTGCAGAAAAACCCAGTTTCAAAATAAGTAATTGATCGACAAGGTGGTAAATGCCCGGGATGGGCCAGTAAAACTGGCTAGCCAGTGGCGTTTTTCTATAACTTTCTGTCGATTAGGCGACACCCCTGATTTTGCCCCAGCGGGCCTGCTTTTCAAGCGACAAAGCAGCGCTCTACACTGTACCGGTACAGTTGCCAGGGCCAATCCGGGGGTTATCCGGGTCCGTGACGAGGCGTGGCCTCCCATGGAACCTGATCCGGTCCTCAAGCTCTGGCCGCCAGGACTATAAAAATTACAACAGAATGAGTGGAGCACTATGAGTAAGGCTACTAAGCAGATTTCCAAGCTGTTTGCCGCAATGGTTCTGGCCGGGGTTGCCAGCCATTCGTTTGCAGCCGATACCATCAAGATCGGCATCGCCGGCCCGAAAACCGGCCCGGTCACTCAGTACGGCGACATGCAGTTCATCGGTGCAAAACAGGCCATCAAGGACATCAACGCCAAGGGCGGCGTCGACGGCAAGATGCTTGAAGCCAAAGAATACGATGACGCCTGCGACCCTAAACAGGCCGTGGCAGTCGCCAACAAAGTGGTCAACGACGGCGTCAAGTACGTGGTCGGCCACCTGTGCTCCAGCTCCACCCAGCCTGCGTCCGACATCTACGAAGACGAAGGCGTGATCATGATCACTCCGGCCGCCACCAGCCCGGAAATCACCTCCCGCGGCTACAAGCTGATCTTCCGTACCATAGGCCTGGACAGCGCCCAGGGCCCGGCAGCCGGCAACTACATTGCCGACCACGTCAAACCTAAAATCGTTGCCGTACTGCACGACAAGCAGCAATACGGTGAAGGCATCGCCAGCGCCGTCAAGCAGACCCTGGAAGGCAAAGGCACCAAGGTTGCCGTCTTCGAAGGCCTGAACGCCGGCGACAAGGACTTCTCCTCGATCATCCAGAAGCTCAAGCAAGCCAACGTCGACTTCGTCTACTACGGCGGCTACCACCCAGAGCTGGGCCTGATCCTGCGCCAAGCCAAGGAGAAAGGCCTGAACGCCAAGTTCATGGGCCCAGAAGGTGTCGGTAACGACTCCATCTCGCAAATCGCCCAGAACGCTTCCGAAGGCCTGCTGGTCACCCTGCCGAAGTCCTTCGACGCCGACCCTGCGAACAAGGCAATCGCCGATGCCATCAAGGCCGACGGCAAAGACCCAAGCGGCCCGTTCGTGTTCCCGGCTTACTCGGCTGTCGAGCTGATCGCCGAAGGCATCAAGGCCGCCAAGTCCGAAGACACCGACAAGGTGGCTGCAGCCATCCACGCCGGCACCTTCAAGACCCCGACCGGTGACCTGTCGTACGACGCCAAAGGCGACCTGAAAGACTTCAAATTCGTGGTCTACGAATGGCATTTCGGCAAACCTAAAACCGAAGTTTCTCCTCAGTAATCCCGTCTGACTATATGACTACAAGCCCACTGTGCGAGCAGTGGGCTTTGTTTTACGAGGTTCATGGGCCTGATTCCCGCGATCCGGGAGCAGGTTCACCTGAAAATCTTAAAACCGTCACCAGCGGTTCGCTGGCAGTTGCCTGTGCCGAAGTGGCCAAGACCACAAGACCGGGCCGGGGGCACCCCCACCAGTGAAATGCGTATCAGGTTTTTAGGAGCGCTGTAATGCCTGAGATCTATCACTTCTTCCAACAGCTGGTTAATGGCCTGACCATTGGCAGCACCTATGCCTTGATAGCCATTGGCTACACAATGGTTTACGGCATCATTGGAATGATCAACTTCGCCCATGGCGAGGTGTACATGATCGGTTCCTACGTGGCTTTCATCGCCCTTGCCGGGCTGGCCATGATGGGTATCGATTCACTGCCGATATTGATGACCGTCGCCTTCGTCGCCACGATCTTCGTAACCAGTGCCTATGGCTACAGTATCGAACGGGTCGCCTACCGTCCGTTGCGTAACAGCAACCGGTTGATCCCGCTGATTTCTGCCATTGGCATGTCGATTTTCCTGCAAAACACCGTATTGCTATCCCAGGACTCCAAGGACAAGTCCATCCCCAACCTGATCCCTGGGAGTATCTCCTTCGGCCCGGGCGGCGCAGAGGAAGTGCTGATCTCCTACATGCAGATCCTGGTTTTCATCGTCACCCTGGTGGCCATGACCGGTTTGACCCTGTTCATCTCCCGCTCGCGTCTGGGCCGGGCCTGCCGGGCCTGTGCCGAAGACATCAAGATGGCCAACCTGTTGGGCATCAACACCAACAACATCATCGCCCTGACCTTCGTCATCGGTGCTGCCCTGGCAGCCGTGGCGGCCGTGCTGCTGAGCATGCAGTACGGGGTGATCAACCCCAACGCCGGTTTCCTGGTGGGCCTGAAGGCCTTTACCGCGGCAGTGTTGGGCGGCATCGGCAGCATTCCGGGCGCCATGCTCGGCGGGCTGGTGCTGGGGGTGGCTGAAGCCTTTGGCGCCGATATCTTCGGTGACCAGTACAAGGACGTGGTGGCGTTCGGTCTCTTGGTTCTGGTGCTGTTGTTCCGTCCGACCGGCATTCTCGGCCGTCCGGAGGTTGAAAAAGTATGAACAAAAATCTCAAACAAGCGTTTTTCAGCGCCTTGCTGGTCTGGGCCGTCGCCTTCCCGGTGCTTGGCCTGAAACTCAGCATCGACGGCATCAACCTGATCGTCCACAGCCAAGGGCCGTTCACCCTCACGGTCATCGCCGTGTGTTCGGTGCTGATGTTCTTGCGCGTGCTGTTCGACAAGCAGTGGAGCGCGGTAACCAGCCGCCGTTCGAGCCGCAAGTTGATCTCGCCGGCCATGAGCAACTTCCTGACCCTGCCCAAGACGCAACGCTGGGTCATCATCGGTCTGATCATGGTTGCGCTGGTCTGGCCGTTCTTCGGCTCGCGCGGCGCGGTCGACATCGCCACCCTGATTTTGATCTACGTGTTGCTGGGCCTGGGCCTGAACATCGTGGTCGGTCTGGCTGGCCTGCTCGACCTGGGTTATGTCGGCTTCTACGCCGTCGGCGCCTACAGCTATGCCCTGCTGTCGCACTACTACGGCCTGAGCTTCTGGATCTGCCTGCCGATCGCCGGCCTGATGGCGGCGACCTTCGGCTTCCTGCTCGGTTTCCCGGTACTGCGTCTGCGCGGCGACTACCTGGCCATCGTGACCCTGGGTTTCGGTGAGATCATCCGTCTGTTCCTGCGTAACCTCACCGGTCTTACCGGCGGTCCAAACGGGATCAGCAACATCGAGAAACCAACCTTCTTCGGCCTGACCTTCGAACGCAAGGCCGCCGAGGGCATGCAGACCTTCCACGAGTTCTTCGGCCTGCAGTACAACTCGATCAACAAGGTGATCTTCCTCTACCTGGTGGCACTGCTGCTGGCGTTGCTGGCGCTGTTCGTGATCAACCGGCTGCTGCGCATGCCGATCGGTCGCGCCTGGGAAGCCCTGCGTGAAGACGAGATCGCCTGCCGCGCACTGGGCCTGAACCCGACCATCATCAAACTCTCGGCGTTCACCCTGGGTGCCTGCTTTGCCGGTTTCGCCGGCAGCTTCTTCGCCGCGCGCCAAGGCCTGGTGACACCGGAGTCGTTCACCTTCATCGAGTCGGCCATCATCCTCGCCATCGTCGTGCTCGGCGGCATGGGCTCACAACTGGGCGTGATCCTCGCGGCCATCGTGATGATCCTGCTGCCGGAACTGATGCGTGAGTTCAGCGAATACCGCATGTTGATGTTCGGTGCGCTGATGGTGTTGATGATGATCTGGCGTCCGCAAGGCCTGCTGCCTATGCAACGTCCACATATGGAGCTGCGTCGATGAGCCGCGAAATTCTGCAAGTCAGCGGCCTGAGCATGCGCTTCGGCGGCTTGTTGGCGGTCAACGGCGTGGCCCTGACCGTCAAGGAAAAACAGGTGGTGGCGTTGATCGGCCCGAACGGCGCCGGCAAGACCACGGTGTTCAACTGCCTGACCGGTTTCTACAAGCCGAGCGCCGGCAGCATCCTGCTCGACGGCCAGCCGATCCAGGGCCTGGCCGGCCATCAGATCGCCCGCAAGGGCGTGGTGCGGACTTTCCAGAACGTGCGTCTGTTCAAAGAGATGACCGCCCTGGAAAACCTGCTGATCGCTCAGCACCGGCACCTGAACACCAACTTCTTCGCCGGCCTGCTCAAGACCCCGTCCTTCCGCCGCAGTGAGCTCGAAGCAAAAGAGTACGCACGGTACTGGCTGGAGAAGGTCAACCTGCTCGAGTTCGCCAACCGCCCCGCCGGCACGCTTGCCTACGGCCAGCAACGGCGCCTGGAAATCGCCCGCTGCATGATGACCCGCCCACGGATCATCATGCTCGACGAACCGGCGGCCGGCCTCAACCCGAAAGAGACCGAAGACCTCAAGGCCTTGATCACCGTGCTGCGCGAAGAGCACAACGTCACCGTGCTGCTGATCGAGCACGACATGAAGCTGGTCATGAGCATCTCCGACCACATCGTGGTGATCAACCAGGGCACGCCCCTGGCCGACGGTACGCCGGAACAGATCCGCGACAACCCTGAAGTGATCAAAGCCTACCTGGGGGAAGCGTAAATGCTGCAGTTCGAAAACGTTTCCACCTTCTACGGCAAGATCCAGGCACTGCACAGCGTCAACGTCGAGATCCGCCAGGGCGAGATCGTCACCCTGATCGGCGCCAACGGCGCCGGCAAGTCGACCCTGCTGATGACCCTCTGCGGCTCGCCGCAGGCCCAAAGCGGCAGCATCCGCTACCTGGGTGAAGAACTGGTCGGCCAGCCGTCCTCGCACATCATGCGCAAAAGCATCGCCGTGGTCCCTGAAGGCCGCCGGGTGTTCGCCCGCCTGACCGTGGAGGAGAACCTGGCCATGGGCGGTTTCTTCACCAACAAGGGCGATTACCAGGAGCAGATGGACAAGGTCCTGCAACTGTTCCCGCGCCTGAAGGAGCGCTTCAGCCAGCGCGGCGGCACCATGTCCGGCGGCGAACAGCAGATGCTCGCCATCGGCCGTGCGCTGATGAGCAAGCCCAAGCTGCTGTTGCTTGACGAGCCGTCACTGGGCCTGGCGCCGATCATCATCCAGCAGATCTTCGACATCATCGAGCAACTGCGCCGCGATGGCGTCACGGTGTTCCTGGTCGAACAAAACGCCAACCAGGCGCTGAAAGTCGCTGACCGTGCCTATGTGCTGGAAAACGGCCGGGTAGTGATGGAAGGTACCGGTGAAGCGCTGCTGACCGATCCTAAGGTTCGTGACGCCTACCTGGGCGGTTGATACCCACGGTTGCATGCAACATCAGGAAAAAGGCCTTCGGGCCTTTTTTCTTGCCCGCTGTAACGCCTCCCGGGCAAGGGACTCTAGTGCTGCAGGTGAGCCAGAACCACTGGCTCTTACCTCCTCTTACTACTGGAGCCTCATCATGAACAAGACCCTCAGCGCCGCCGCACTCATCCTCTCCCTGGGCTCGGCCCTGGCCTTCCTGCCTGCGGTACAGGCTGCCGACGACATGAAAATGAGCAAGGAAGCGAGCATGGACAAGGACATGAAAATGGACAAGAAAATGGCCGACGACAAGATGATGGACATGAGCAAGGACAAGAAGATGGAAAAGGACGACAAGATGATGAAAAAAGAAATGAACGACGACAAGATGTAACCCTAGAGGGTCCGTAGCGCCTGACTGCTACGCCTGAACCAGGCCAGCAGGTAATCGGCCAGCACCTGGACCCGCTTCGGCATCCCGCCCTGATAGGGGTGTACCAGAAACAACGGTACGCTGCGCGTCTGATAGTCGCGCAGCAACCACTGCAGGCGACCGTCCGCCAGTTCTGCATGCAGCATGTACGACGGCAAGCGAGCGACGCCAGCACCCAGCAGTGCCGCCTTCTTCAGCAAGCTGTAATGATTGCTCGCAAAGCTTCCGGCCACCTGCACCCGCAACAATTCATGCTGCTGGTGGTACAACCATTCTTCACGGCCACTGTAATGGCTATTGAGCAGGCAACGATGGCCGCTCAAGTCGGCCGGTATCCGCGGCTCTCCATGACGTTGCAGATAGGCTGGGCTGGCACAGGTGAGTTCCTGCATGGCCAGCACCGGACGAGCCACCAGGCGCGCGTCATCCTGCACCTCGGTACGAATCGCCAGATCGAAACCCTCGCCCAAAAGGTCGCGATAACCATTGTTCAGCTCAAGCTCCACCTGCAGGTCCGGGTAGGTGGCGGCGAACTCCATCAGCAACCCCTCGAAGAACGTCTCCCCCAACGACACCGGCACGGTGATACGCACCGGCCCCGCCAGTTCGTCCTTGAGCATGGCCAGGGTTTGCCGTGCCCCTTCCATCTGCCGCACCAACGCCTGCGCTTGAGGCAGCAACATGGCGCCGGCAGCCGTCAGGCTCAGGCGCCGGGTGGTGCGGTGCAGCAACTTCACTGAATGGCTGGCTTCCAGGGCGCTGATGCGCTTGGACAGTTGCCCCTTGCTCCAGCCCAGTTGCTGCGCGGCCAGGGTGAAACTGCCGGCATCCATCAACGCGGCAAAGGCCGCCAGATCGTCGAGGTCGCTCATGGATTGTTTCCACATGAAAACCAAAGGTTGCCTATTAGCACGCTTATCTGCAGAAAAATCCACCCTAGACTTGAGCCTTGTCTTCACTACCCACGAGGAATGGCTCAATGAAAATCCTGTTGATCGGCGCCAGCGGTACCATCGGTTCGGCGGTTGCCAAAGAGCTGGAACAACGTCATGAAGTGCTGCGCATCGGCCGCAGCAGCGGCGACTATCAGGTGGACATCAGCGACAGCGCCTCGATTCGCCGCCTGTTCGAACAGACCGGCCGCTTCGATGCCCTGGTCTGCGCCGCCGGTAACGTGACCTTTGCCCCCCTTGATGAAATGAATGCGGAGCACTTCGCCCTGGGCCTGAGCGACAAGCTGATGGGCCAGGTCAACCTGCTGTTGATCGGCCGCGAGTTCATCAACGATGGCGGCTCATTCACCTTTACCAGCGGCATTCTCAACCGCGACCCGATCCGCTCCGGCGCCTCGGCCAGCCTGGTCAATGGCGCGCTCGATGCCTTCGTCAAGGCGGCAGCCATCGAATTGCCCCGTGGCCTGCGGGTCAACTCCATCAGCCCCAACGTACTGGTCGAAGCCATGCCGGCCTATGCTCCGTATTTCCGCGGGTTCAAGCCGGTGCCGGCCGCCGACGTGGCACTGGCCTATGCCAAGAGCGTTGAAGGAATGCAGACCGGCCAGACCTACCAGGTTGGCTAAGGCCTTGTGATCGGCGAGCAGCCTGCGTAACGTGGCGGCACCTTTTGCTCGAGATGCTGGAGTTTGCTTGATGCGTGCCGCCCCTTCGCTGTTGCTTGTCGCCTTGTTGCCGTTGTTTGCCGGCTGCCAGATGCTGGCTGAAAAGCCGCAAGCCGCCTCTACCGCAGGCCAGACCCGCATGCAGGGCGAACTGACTGCCCAGGGCGGACAACTGCTGTTCAAGCCCTGCGAAGAAACCCGCCGCTTTGCTGTCAATGACAGCGGCAACACCGGCCTGCTGCAGGAAGCCAGCGCACTGGCGGCAACGCCCGGCACCCTGTTCGCCGACGTGCGCGGCACGCTGTCGGCCAGCCAGAAAGGCGGCAACGATGGCCAGTTGAATGTGCAGCGCCTGTACCGCGTCGAGCATTCCAGCAGCGCCTGCAGCGATCCCAACTTCAAGCGCCTGACCCTGCGCGCCAGCGGCCATGAGCCGGACTGGAGCCTCAAGGCCGGCGGCAAGGGCATGGTCCTGGAGCGCGTCGGTCAGCCTTCGCTGGCCGTGCCCTACCTGGAAGAACAACTGCCCGACGGACGCTTCAGCCTGAGCACCGAGGCCAACGGCCAGAAAGTCGAACTCTGGGTCGCCCCGCAGCGCTGCGTCGACAGCGCCACCGGCAGCGTGCAGCACCTGAGGGCCGAACTGCGGGTCGACGGCCAGACCCTGCGCGGCTGCGCCTATTACGGTGGCTCGCGCAACGACTGATCATCGGCGCACGCGTTTAACCTGCCTGCAAAGGCGGCGAACAGCTTATACTTGGCGGTTTGTGTAAAGCCGCCGGCCGTTCATGGCCGGGATACTGGACCCTGCCATGTTACGAATCACCGAACTGAAGCTGCCGCTGGATCATCCTGATGAAGCCCTGCGCGAGGCCATCGTGCAACGCTTGGGGATCAGCGACGAGCAACTGCTGGACTTCACCCTGTTCAAGCGCAGCTATGATGCACGCAAGAAGAACAGCGAGCTGCTGTTCATCTACACCATCGACCTGCAAGTGAGCAACGAAGCCGAACTGCTGCAAAAGTTCGCCGACGATCACAACGTCAACGTCGCTCCAGATGTCAGCTACAAAGTGGTTGGCCAGGCCCCTGCCGACCTGCAGGAGCGCCCCATCGTCGTCGGCTTCGGCCCGTGCGGGATTTTCGCCGGCCTGCTGTTGGCGCAGATGGGCTTCAAGCCAATCATCCTTGAGCGCGGCAAGGAAGTTCGTCAGCGCACCAAGGACACCTGGGGCCTGTGGCGTAAAAGCGTGCTCAACCCCGAGTCGAACGTGCAATTTGGCGAAGGCGGTGCCGGGACCTTCTCCGACGGCAAGCTCTACAGCCAGATCAAGGACCCGCAGCACCACGGCCGCAAGGTACTGCACGAGTTCGTCAAAGCCGGTGCACCGGACGAGATCCTCTACGTCAGCAAGCCGCACATCGGTACGTTCCGCCTGACCGGCATGGTCGAGAACATGCGCCACGAAATCCACGCGCTGGGCGGCGAAGTGCGCTTCGAGCAAAAGGTCACCGACCTGCTGATGGACGACGGCCAGCTCAACGGCGTGGTCCTGGAAAGCGGCGAACAGCTGCATTCGCGCCATGTGGTCCTGGCCCTGGGCCACAGTGCCCGTGACACGTTCCGCATGCTGCATGCCCGCGGCGTGTTCATGGAGGCCAAGCCGTTCTCGATCGGCTTCCGTATCGAACATCCGCAATCGCTGATCGACCAGGCGCGCCTGGGCAAGTATGCCGGTCACCCGAAACTGGGCGCGGCCGACTACAAGCTGGTGTACCACGCCAAGAACGGCCGTTCGGTCTACAGCTTCTGCATGTGCCCGGGCGGCACCGTGGTTGCCGCTACCAGCGAGCCGGGCCGGGTGGTCACCAACGGCATGAGCCAGTACTCGCGTAACGAGCGCAATGCAAACTCCGGTATCGTCGTTGGCATTACCCCTGAGCAGGATTATCCGGGTGGCCCGCTGGCCGGTATCGAGCTGCAGGAAAAACTCGAAGCCCACGCTTACGTGCTGGGTGGCAGCAACTACCAGGCGCCGGCGCAACTGGTCGGTGACTTTGTCGCCGGACGGCCGTCCACTGCCATCGGCAGTGTCGAGCCGTCCTACAAGCCAGGTGTCAGCCTGGGCGACCTGGCCCCGAGCCTGCCCGACTTTGCCATCGAAGCCATTCGTGAAGCCCTCCCGGCCTTCGATCGGCAGATCAAGGGCTACAACCTGCCTGACGCGGTATTGACCGGGATCGAAACCCGTACCTCATCGCCGCTGCGCATCACCCGTGATGCCAGCATGCAGAGCCTGAACCTCAAGGGCTTGTTCCCGGCGGGTGAAGGTGCAGGTTATGCCGGCGGGATCCTGTCGGCGGGTGTTGACGGGATTCGCATTGCTGAAGCGGTGGCGCGCAGCATGCTCGGTCTGCAGGCCTGATTCATACCGCAACACAGTAATCGCCGGCAACGCCGGCTCCCACAAGGGCCTGATTTGTGGGAGCCGGCGTTGCCGGCGATGGGCTGCAAGGCAGCCCGCCTTCAAACACCCTCGCGCAATACCGACGCCGGCAACGCCTCACCGCGCTCGACACAAGCAGCCACCGCCGCAATCATCCCCTCCAGCTGATACCCCTGCCCGCTCAACCAGTCCTGGTCATAGTACGTGGTCGCATAGCGATCGCCGCCATCACACAGTATTGCCACGATCGACCCGGCCTCCCCCGCCNCGCNCATNTGCTGCGCCGCTGCNAGGGCGNCAATCAGGTTGGTGACGCTGCANCCGCCAACACGCNNTCCCAGGCGCTGGGCCAGNTAATGCATGGCCGCCAGGGACAGGGCGTCCGGCACCTTGACCA